>PMEC01000064.1:6490-18137 GCA_003155705.1 Bacteroidales bacterium | reverse complement strand
TAGAACAAATAAAATATTATAAAAGGATGAAAAACAAATCTTTATTTATCGCGATTGCAATTGTGAATATTGCATTGAGCTCAGTAGCTCAGGTGGCTGTTTTGGGTACTTTTTCTGATTCAAGAGACGGGAAAACTTACAAAACAGTAAAGATAGGTACCCAGACATGGATGGCAGAAAACCTCGCCTGGAAGGCCGGCAGTGGATGTTTTGCATATAACAACATCGAAAGTAATGCGAAAATATATGGATATTTATATAACTGGGAAACAGCAACAAAAGTTTGTCCTTCCGGCTGGCACCTGCCTTCAGAGAAGGAATGGGCAACACTCAATTCAAATTTAGGAGGAGACAGTATTGCGCACCTAAAATTAAAAGAATCAGGTACGGCACATTGGAAAGAAGATGATCCTGAAGTGAACAATGAAAGCAAGTTCACAGCACTTCCTGGCGGATTATACGATTATGATTTATTTAACAAGAAAATCAAATTTCAATATCTTGGCAGTTATGGCTATTGGTGGAGCTCGACTACTGAACCAGGTGAAAACAATTATCTTAATGCTTGTTTCAGGACTTTAGGCGACTATTATAAAAATGAAAAGCTGGATTATGCTACAAAAAGTCGTGGTTCATCTGTACGTTGCATCAAGGATTGAACAGAGTTCATTCACGACCTGTTGAGAACCAATAGTGCAAATTCAATCCATCTGTATTTTTCACCAGCAGATGGATTTTTTTTGCCCGGAATCATTGTTTTTATAACTTTAAAGAAATTAATTCATTTGAAAACCGTTCTGTGTACTATGATCTGGTTTTTGTAAAATTAAGATGAACTATTTTATTAGAATAATCATGCTGAAGAATAAAAGTATTTTGACTTGCCTGTTTTTCGTAATGGGATTTGTATTTATCCTTTTAGATAGCTGTTCGAAGGAGAACAGTACTATTATTACTGACAATGATGGTAATGTTTATCATTATGTGACTATTGGTACCCAAGTCTGGACGGTTGAGAACCTGAAAACAAAAAAATTCGGAAATGGAGAATTAATAGGAACAACAACTCCTGCTACTTTAGATATTTCTAATGAAGATTCACCAAAATATCAATGGGCATTTGGCGGATATGACACCAGTGCAACTAAATATGGCCGGTTATATACCTGGTACACAGTCACAGATAATCGTAACATATGCCCTGCCGGGTGGCATGTTCCATCCGATGCCGAATGGACTACGCTTACAACATATTTAGGAGGCGAAAGCGTTGCCGGAGGAAAACTTAAAGAGACCGGCATTACCCACTGGCTGACTCCGAATATCGGAGCTACCAATGAATCTGGTTTTTTAGCTCTTCCAGGGGGCTCCCGTGATTACGGTGGATCATTCGGCAACTACAGACATGCAGGAACATGGTGGAGTTCTACTTCAACCTCAGCCCTTGATGCCTTCTCTCGTAGCATGTACCACGATGAAACCAGTACAGACAGGTCTGCTAACGATAAACATTTTGGTTTTTCTGTCCGTTGCGTAAAAAACAATTAAGACCCAAATAGTTGTACATTACGCAGAATTTCCTGAAAATAATCGTCGAATCAGTTGAACGGGTATTCATATTGCTTTCTTATTTGGCCTCGGATGGGCTATTTTTGCATATTTCTCCCTGAAGTCAAATCTTGAAATATTGTGAACAGAATTGTTGTGACATTTTAAACATTCAATTTCTGTCGGCAGGAAGGATCTTGTAATATATGCTCCATTGTGGCAAGCTTCACAGGTCACTCCATCTTCCTTTTTGTAGGTAGCAGCAAAAAATGTTGAGTCAAGTCCGCCTCCGGTAACATGACATTTTAAACAAGCTGAACTTTGCTGAGGATTCTCTTTTATGTTGTCATTTTTCGCATAATGCAGAGCCTTTTTTGAAGCGAGGATATTGAAAGCCTGAGAATGCGGACCACTTTTCATAATATTATACTGGAAACCCATCTCTTTGTTATTATGACAGATAGAAGCACATTTTTCTATCCCGACATAATGGTATTTTGGCTTATCCTGTACAGACCTGCAAGTTCCTGTGAAGTTTAAATATTCGGATTTATCTGCGATTATGCAATCTTGTTTAGATTGAAAAGATTCAAGGATTAGAAATAAACTAAGAATTATTGTCAGAAACAGAACTGCTATTTTTTTATCTGATTTCACTTCAGTAAAAAGTTACTTAGCAAATATAATGTTTTAAACGGGTTCAGTATCAAATTTATTCTGATAACTATGTTGATTGCGGTTCACGGAGTTGCTCGCTTCTGAAGAATTCTGAAGCAGTAAATCTGCGTTTGCATATTCTTTTCTAAAATACCATTATAAAAGTTGCACCTTTTTTCAGCCCAGTGACTACTTCGATCCGGGCATGATGCAGCATCATGATCTGTTTCGACAGGCTTAGACCTATCCCGGAGCTATTCGTTTTTGTAGAATAAAAGGGTAAGAAAATCCTTTCAAGCACTTCATCATTTATGCCAACCCCATTGTCAGAAATGGTCATCTGAACATGGCCTGATTCATTTTTTGAAACGATCACTGACAGCCTTGGATCTGAGATCTCATTCATAGCTTCCAGCGCATTCTGAATAAGGTTTATGATTACCTGTTCAATAAGTTCCAGGTCAGCCTCCACAAATAGATCCGGTGGTACAATTTGCTTTTCAAAATGAACACCAATTTCTTTAAACTTAGCCTGGTAAAGAATAGTGATCCGTTCTAAAAGTTCCTGAAGATATATTTTTCTGATATTTGGCTTCGGAATCCGGGTAAGGCTTTTGGTTGCTTTCACAAAATTTATAAGTGCCTGGGTCCGAGATTCGATTATTTTCAGGCTATGATGAATATCCTCCGTTACTTCCTCCCCGATCTTTTCGGGTTTAAGAACTGCGCCAGATTCGTCTTCAAGCATCTGACTGGTCATACCAGCCAGGTTGGTAATCGGAATGGCTGAGTTCACTATCTCATGAGAAATAATACTGACAAGTTTTTGCCATGTGCTTATCTCTTTGCTGATCAGTTCGTCTTTTTGCCGTTCTATTTCATTCTTTTGTTCTTTCAGCTCTTTATTCTGTACATCTAGTTCGCTGTTCTTCCTGTTAAGTTCCTCTTCAAAACGGAAATTAAGTAATCGCAGATAATAGATATTTGCGTTAATAAAAAGGAAAAGCCCGATTTGTGCAATTTTGTAATAAAGATAAATGTCATCAGTGTTTCTTATTCTGTCGAAAACAACATAGTTCGTCATTCCAGACTCGACCTTCCCAGGGATGCCAAATTTGATCATAATCTGATCTATGAATACTGTAAGGAGGAAAAGATAAGACAGGGAAAACCAATATAGAAATTTTTCCTTGTGCGGATGTACCAGCATTTGCGGGATAACTGAGATACCAATCACTATGTAAGGATAATATGTAAAAGCTTCCTCTTCAACATATCCAATAAACGTCGGAACTAGCAGGAAAACAACTGAAGGAAGAAAAACAAGCGAAAGTCTGCTGAGATTATAATAACCAAACCGTGCAATTACCAGATTCAGAAAGCTGAGCAGAAGTGTCCACGCTATCCGACGCGTTCCTACAGACAGTTCCATGTGTGTAACTCCTTGTGTAACAATAGTTGTCACAAGCAATAATAACATAGATATGAGCATTACAAAATTGAGCTGATTAGTCAGAATAATAGTTCTCCGGCTTAATTGTGTGTCCGCTTCAGTGACTCCAAGATTAGAGATGTATTTCCAGATGTTTCGCATAATGCTTCTTCAATTAAATATTTTTTATCTGCCACTCAGAACAAAAATACTAATCACACCACTTAAATAATTTGAGGTGATAAATTCTCCAGCCCGAAATGTGCAATCTTCCGGTAAAGCGTGCTTCTTGCTATGCCAAGTTCCTCAGCTGCTTTCGAGAGATTACCATTATGCTTGCTAAGTGCATTGCTGATAGCTCTTTTTTCATAATCTTCAACCCTGATTGCTGGCTCAGCAATCAGTTGTGCAGGTACAGATTTGATTTTCAGGTTAAAATCCTCAGGTATCAGTGTTCTGGTTTTACAGAGAATGACCGCCCTTTCAATTGCATGGGCCAGTTCCCTGATATTCCCGGGCCAGTGATATTCTTTAAGTTTGTTGAAAGCATCTTCTTTTATTTTTATTTCTTCTTTGCCATATTGATCTGAAAAAAGTTTCAGATAATG
Source organism: Bacteroidales bacterium (assembly GCA_003155705.1). Classification (GTDB taxonomy): domain Bacteria; phylum Bacteroidota; class Bacteroidia; order Bacteroidales; family VadinHA17; genus LD21. The sequence continues at coordinate 13,892 of PMEC01000064.1, read as the reverse complement.
ATTTGCTATGGGTTCAATATCTTCTTTTCTTTCCCTTAATGGTGGTATTATTATTTCAACAGTATTAATGCGATAAAGCAAATCCTGACGAAACTCAAACGAATCTGCCATTTCATAAAGAGGCATATTTGTGGCTGAGATCAACCTGACGTCTACCGCTACAGGATGATTGCTTCCAATTCTGACCACCTCCCTGCTCTGAATTGCAGTAAGTATTTTAGCCTGAAGAGGAAGTGTGAGATTCCCGATTTCATCCAGAAATAGTGTCCCTTCTGATGCAGTCTCAAACCTCCCTGCTCTTTCTTCTTTAGCGTCAGTAAAAGCGCCGCGTGTATGTCCGAATAATTCAGCTTCGAAAAGAGTCTCGGGCAGTGCGCCCAGATCAACATGAACAAACTTATTTTGTTTTCTTTTAGATTCATTATGCAAAGCCCAGGCTGCAAGCTCCTTCCCTGTTCCATTCTCGCCCATTATCAAAATGTTGGCATCGGTTGGAGCAATGGTCTTTATGGTTTCGAGAACTTTTGCCATAAGGGCTGACCGGCTGATTATTTCAGAATATTTTTGATTCCTGTTTTTATCTTTTCTCAGATGGTTACTTTCGGGCTTGTTGTTATCCTTCGGTTCCGGCCTAAGGTTAATCACATTTTGTATTGAATTGACAAGCTGCACTTTATTCCATGGTTTTATAATAAAATCAACAGCTCCCATTTTCATTGCCTGTACTGCCAGATTGATTTCACCATAGGCGGTAGTTGTCAATATGCGGGCGTCAGGATCGATCAGGAGTATTTTTTCGAGCCATTCCAGTCCTTCTTTCCCGGAAGTAATACCACGGGTAAAATTCATATCCAGCAGGATCACTTCATATTTGCATTTCTTCAGGTATTGCGGTATTAAACCAGGAGAATCAAGGGTATCAACTTTTTCAAAAAGNNCTGATTTCATGGACGGTATCTTAATGATTCTTACCTGACAACCTCAAATATCAGTAAAGATAATAATTGTTGCGATGTGAGTCAATTCAATGTAGCAAAACGCTACACTTTAAATCCCGCTTCAATTCACTAATTTTTCTATGTATCTGTATATCTTCTTGTTAAAAAGATTGGCCTGATTATTGGATTTCCACAGCAACCAACAGATAACTAATGATGGAAACAAATAACATACATATAGTGGTCAATCCTACTGCCGGAAGCGGGAAGGCAAAAAGAGTTGCACACCATTTACTCCAAAAAATAAAAAGTATATCCGATTATGATTTCAATCTGACATTTACGATAGATAAAAATGATGCCCTTTTCATTACAAGGAAAGCAATTTCTGATGGAGCTTCAATGATCATTGCCGTTGGCGGTGATGGAACTGTTAATGAAGTCGTCAACGGATTTTTTATTGATGGAAAGCCATTAAATCCGTCGTGTGAACTTGGAATTATAAACTGTGGAACCGGTGGAGGGTATGCGAAAACACTCAATAATCCGGATTCAACAGAGGAACAGATTGAACTGCTTTTTAAGCCTGGCAGCACAGCTTTGGACCTGGGAAATATTACATACCAGGACTATTCAGGCAAAACAGGAAGCCGTCTGTTTGTAAATGAATGTCAGATCGGTATTGGCAGCGACGTAGCTTCAAGAGTCGGGAAAAAATCAAAAATTTTTGGAGGAACTATTGCTTTCGGCATTACAGCCACAGTTTTAGCAATGTTCATGAAACCGCTTAAGGTGAAAATTGGATTTGATAATGAGGCTTTTCAGGAGCTAAGCCTTATCGGACTTGTTATTGGAAACGGAACGGAGTGCGCCGGAGGTATGAAACTTACCCCGGATGCAAAATTGAATGACGGACTTTTTGATGTATTGTCCATTCATGAAATGACCATAGTCCAACGGCTGCTTAATCTTTCAAAAGTGTATTCCGGTACACATATTTTATCTCCTCATTTTTCAATTAACAGGTGTAAAAAGCTAATGATCAGATCAGACCAGGCGGTTTCTCTTGAAGCAGATGGTGAGATGCTGGGGAATTCTCCTTTTGATATAGAAATCATACCTGCCGCAATCAGGGTAAAAGCCGGTATTAATTAAAGATAATGAAATGAAACCTTTTTTTATCAGGATCCGGAAAACATGGTTCGAAGTGAGAATATTCATTTCTCTCTCCATAGTAGTGGTTATCTCATTATTTTCATTCCTGGTATTTAAAAACACTCCCACTACCATAGAAATTGCAGGAGGCTGGCTTGGATTATCCAAAGTGATCTCATTTTGCTATGGTTTTGATATCATTGCTGCTTTTGTACTGTTGGCTTCTCTTATCAGAATGTGGGCTGGAAGCATCCTGACCTCAAAAACTGTAATGGCTTTTAAGGTTCAAAACAGCAAGCTGACGATTTCCGGTCCTTATAATTTTGTCAGGAATCCTATCTATTTTGCTGATTTGATAGCCTTTACTTCATTGTCGTGTTGCCTCAGGCCGATCGGTTTGTTAATTCCGGTGCTGATCTGTTTCCATTATTACCAGCTTATTAAATATGAAGAAGAAAAACTCATAGCAAGGTTTGGGAAAGAATATGAGGAATATATTCATTCTGTCCCGGGGCTGATTCCAGGAATGAGGCAGCTCAAAAAGCTTTTTGTTATCCCGCTGAACTTTACAATAAATTTTGACGGATTCAGGCATAATGCTCAGTATGTTCTGTTCATTCCAGGACTCATTGTCGCCGCTCATACCGGAAAATTCATTCATGCAATTCTGATAGGTCTCCCGGCTGTTGTTGATTGGGCTGTAATTCATACAATAATAGGAGTTTCCGGGGGCTCTTCAGAAGAAGCAAAATCATTGGACAGAAAAAAGTTCAGCAGCTCAAAAGTATTCAGGGATATTTTATATGCTCAATGCTGGGAAGATCCCGAAATGGACAGAATCGCTTTTAAAATACGACCTGATGATATTGTATTCTCAATTACATCAGGGGGAGACAATGCCCTGGCGTTCCTGATTGATGATCCCGGGAAGGTAATTTGTCTCGATATGAACCGGTATCAGAATTTTCTTCTTTCACTTAAAATTAATGCTTTTAAAACACTCACTTATACCGAAATCCTTGAATTCTTCGGAGTGCAGCCTTCAAAACGCAGATGGGAGTTATATGAAAAGATCAAACCGGCACTTCCTGATGTGGAGCAGTTTTACTGGGACAGTAAAATGGATGATATAAATCGTGGCATTATCCATTGCGGACGGTATGAAAGATTTATGCATCTGTTGAAAAGAATTTTTAGAATGCTTATCGGAAATGAGATAATAAATGATCTGTTTAACTCCTCCGGCGAAAAAGAGCGTAAAATATTATTTGATCAGAAGTGGAACAATGTCAGGTGGAGGCTTTTTTGCAGGGTATTTTTAAGCCGCTGGTTCGCAAGTTTGCTATTCGATAAAGAATTCTATAAATATATCGAATCCTCTTTCTCTTTTGAAAAGTATTATCGATCGGCGGTCAGAAGAGCAATTACTGAACTTCCGGTAAAAGAAAACTACTTTCTTGCTTATATTCTCCTTGGGAATTACTTTGAAAGAAACTTCCCGGTTTATCTGAAGGAAGAAAACTATGATTTGATCCGCAAACGGGCGGACAGGATAAAAACAGTTACTTCCGGATGCCTGGAATATTTCAGATCGCTGCCCGGAGGAACAATATCCAAATTCAATTTTACAAACATCTTTGAATGGACATCGGCGGAGGAATTTTGTCTGCTTTTAAAAGAAATTATCAGGGTTGCAAAAGACGGAGCAGTAATTACTTACCGTAATCATCTGGTAACAAGAAATCGTCCTGATAGTTTGGCTGATCAGTTAATCCCTGATGAAAAATTATCCATAGCGCTTCATGACAGAGATCTCTCCTTCATATACAAGGCATATGTTGTTGAACGAATAAAAAAGAACCAATGTCATACTTCGTCAGAGAAATAAAAGAGAAATCGGGAATGGATGATTTTCTCTCCCTCCCTTCGGAGATCTACAGGAACGATCCAAACCATATTGTTCCTCAGCTTTCAGAAATAAAGAGGGTTCTAAATCCCCTTAAAAATCCATATTTCACTAATGCCTCTTTAAATATTTATGTTTGCTACTCCCTCGGAAAACCCGTTTGCCGTGCAGTGATGGTGATCAATCGTTTGCACTGGCAAAAGTGGAAGAGGAAATCTGCATTCTTTGGGTTTTTTGAATCAGTCGATGACTCTGATGCAGCATTGTATTTGTTTAGAAAGATCGAATCGTATGCCAGGGCATCTGGTGCGGAATACCTGGAAGGACCATTTAATCCCAATCATTATTCAGAGCTTGGAATCCTGCTTGACAATTTTAATTCGGCACCGATATTCTTTGAATCTTATAATCCTCCCTACTATTCAGTTTTGCTTAAAGAGGCCGGCTTTTCAGAATTATGTAAATTCCATACAAGGATTAATAACAATTTTTCTGATACACTGGTAAAAAAAATTAAAGATTCTCATCGCCCTTCCGGCAAAAATGATATAACCATTAGAAAGTTCAACATCTTCAGATTCAAAAGGGATCTCGAGATATTACGTGAGATAAATAATGATGCATTTGAGAATAACTGGTATTTCCTTCCATTGTCCCGTAAAGAATATTTGTTTTCAGCAAAATTTCTCTTCTTCGTTACCAATCCCGGGCTTATCCTGATTGCAGAATATAAAGGACAGGCGGTCGGGGCAGTTCAATGTGTTATAAATTTTAATTGCCTTATCAAATCACTCAATGGCAGGATCAGACCATGGAATATTCCTGGTCTATTGCTAAGGAAAAGAAACATAAAGGAGTTGATAATTTTTACGGGAGCTGTGAAGAAATCTTTCCGGAATACCAGGGTTTCAGCACTTCTGTTCAGGAATATGCTAAGAATATTCAGGAATTGTACTTCCCTGGCAACAACCTGGATTTCAGATGAAAATTTAGGAGCTCATCTTGATAAGTTATTTGAACTCAGGCCCGATAAGCATTTTGCAATTTTTTCAAAACAGCTATAGACACCGGATATGCAACGCAAAAACATGACAGGAAGTGAATTAATTAAGACCTGGGACCTTGAAGCAAGCAACAGTGGTGAGCTTATTACAGGAGGTTGCAATACAATTCAACTGGGCAATATTTATGGAACTCCGCTACACATTGTGAATGAAGCAAGGCTGAAAAAAACGGCTGAAGATTTCCTTGAAACAATGAAGTCTGGATATCCGGGGAAAGTATCTGTTCATTATGCTTTCAAGTGTAATCCCGTCGCGGGTATTATTAAGGTTATAAAGGATGCCGGGATCAATGCTGAAGTGATGAGTGAGTATGAATTGAGGCTCGCACTTAAACTGGGATACTCAGGTAATGAGATAATTGTCAATGGTCCATACAAAACAAACACTCTTATCACAGCATGTCTTGAAAATAATATCAGGTTTATAAATGTGGATTCAATTTTTGAGCTTGAAAAGATCAATAATTTATGTTCTGNNGGGATGAATAATGGAAGTGCTGCGGGCAGTCGTACAGGTTCACCTTTCGGGTTGGATCTGAAAGGAGGTGAAGTTAATTGTGCCTTAGCAATGATTAAAGAAATGAATCGAGTCAGATTCAGAGGATTTCATTTACATATTGGTTCTGGTATTCAGAATACTGATGATTACAGGAAAGTACTTTCCGGGCTTAGAAATATTTTAAATGATGCTGAAAGTACCGGTTTTAAAGTTGATATACTTGATGTCGGAGGAGGGTTGGGAGTACCTGGTTCACGTGAGATGACCACACTGGAATTATTAAAGTACCAGGCATTAGACCATCTGTCTGACAGGAAGTTTTCAAACAAAAGAATATCGTTCTGTAATTTTGCCCGGTCCGTAATCTCTGGTGTTCTTGAACTGTTCCGTAATAAAGAAATCCCTGAGCTGATTTTTGAACCAGGAAGATGCATTACGGGTCCGAATCAGCTTTTAATATTAAAGATCCATCAGGTTAAAGAGCGTAAGGGGCTAAAAAAATGGCTTGTCGCCGATGCCGGAATCGGAACATTGACCATGCCTACTTATTATGAATATCATGAAGTTGTTTTATGTAATGATATCAGGAGAGAAATCTCAGAAAAAGTGACCATTACGGGGCCGGGTTGCTTTTCTGCGGATGTGGTATACAGAAATAAATCAATGCCAAAGATCGCTCCAGGGGAGATAATCGCAATCCTTGACAGCGGAGCTTACTTTACTTCCTGGGAATCATCATTTGGATTTCCAAGGCCGGCAATCGTTTCTGCCTTGAACGGCCGGCATCGTATTCTCAGAGCGAGAGAATCATTTGACCATATGATGTCTCTCGATATGTTTTAAAGTTGAATTCAAACCTAAATTCATCAAGCTATGAAATTTAAAGTCAATAAAGTATCGGAATGTACAGATCTGATAAACCTGTGCAATGTTTTAGTGAACACGATTATAAAGGAAGGTCATGAACAAGTCGGGTCTGATGAAAATTCAAATTTTGTGCTGAACCTGATTGATATTGATTCACCTAAAGCATACAGGAGAAAAAGCCAGGAGGAAATGGTGGTCTCCGTTACTTTGATTTCAGAACCTGTATCTGATCTGAAATCATCATGTTATGTTGCTTTGGTAAAAAGTATTTCCAATATGCTCTTTTGTATTTCCATTGCAGAAGGGAAAGAAAGACCTAAAGCTTGCAGCATTACTCCTGAAGTAGGATTTGTGAAATTCAATTATGATGCTGATACAATGTTCAGATATATGTATCCGGTTATCAGTTCCCATTTTGTCCTGAGAAATAGACTCTCGGAAGATTTTCATTTAAAAGAAAATGAAATTATCAGCGAAGTTGAAGATTTAATTGTCTTCGGTAAAGAATTAAAAGAGCTTGGAGTTCTGCCGGCTCCGTTTCCTCTGACAAAATTCCTGGATCAGGACCTTATTGACCAGCTTTACAGGCTCTATCAGATTAAAGGACTCAGTTACGGGAATCTTAGTATAAGGAATATTAACCATAACGTTGAGGGCACCTCATACTGGATGACTGCCCGCGGGGTTGATAAATCGAACCTGAAAGGGATCGGTAGGGACATACTGCTGGTAAAAGGTTATGATGAGATAATTGGAGAGATGATTGTGTCAGTTCCCCGTGAATATGATCCAAGGATAAGAGTTTCGGTTGATGCTATCGAACACTATCTGATCTACAGGGAATTCCCCGGGGCAGGTGCAATAGTTCATGTTCATGCATGGATGGATGATGTTTTGTACACGACCCAAAGTTATCCTTGCGGTACAAGGGAATTAGCAGAAAATGTAGTCGCATTACTCAGGAAAACTTCCAC
>PMEC01000064.1:0-6477 GCA_003155705.1 Bacteroidales bacterium | reverse complement strand
CAGTTTGGCCCGGTTGTTGGATTTCTTTCTGGCAGTTTACCAAATCCAAATCAGAATGCCATGAAAGAACAAATTACAACCGAAATGAAATCAGCAGGTAGCCTCAGAGTTATATTTACATTTTTTGTTGTGTTGTTCTGTATTAATCTGATGGCACAGTCGGGTTTAAACATTTACAACGATCTGGGAGAGAATAACGTATCACAGGGACTCTATGATAAATCAGCTGCTCTAGGGTTCATTCAATCAGGCAATAATAATCTGGAAACAGGGTTTCAGATTGACATGAATAAAAGTAATAAAACTGCTTTCTCAGGTTATATTATAAATGCTTCAAGAGATTTTTCTATCAAAGGGATTCCTCTTGAACTGCACGGGTTCTGGTCAATTACAGATTTTTCCAGGATAATGTATGAAACCAATTGGGGCGTCTTACTACAAATGCGACGTAACCATTTTGAAATGGCAATCGGCACAAATTTCAGAACCTATTCTTTCAGCAGAAAGGCTGTAAAAGACTACGAAATTGAAAAGAATAACGCAAACTTACATGAGGCTTATAATATTATGTATTCATTCAGTTATAACCTTAAACCAGTAGTTAGCCTGTGGAACGTTGGCTTGTCTGTAACAGATATTGACTATTTTATTATAAATCAAGATACTAACCCAATCCTCAATTTGTACGGTTCATATAAGCTGAGCTCTCATCTGGGTTTATACGCCGAGGCTTCCTATAAGATGGCCGGGGCAACTAATATGGCAGTAAATTATTTTGGTTTCTTCTTAAGAACAGGAATATCATGGAACTTCTAATTAAAAACAGGTTCGCGCTTTTTTCAGCGATAATATTAACATTGGCAGGATGTTCCAAAGATCCTGACCTGCTCACTTCAAACGAATCGGTAAATCAACGGTTTAGTCAGTCGATGGCTTGGAACAGCAACCATCCATTCCGTGAGATTGTTGTTCCATCAGATGATTATTCTGTTCTGTCTGGCGCTGATAGTCATGTAGGTAGCACAATTAATTTAGATAGATTTTTTAAAATTGCAGAAACCACCCATGCTTCAGCTGTTGTGATGCCGGGTGATCTGACCACAGGTAAAAGAGAAGACTGGGGCGTTTTTGCACAGCACCTGCCAAATCATGATTCATTGGCATTATTTCTTATTGCAGGTAATCATGATCTGCATTTCGGCGGTTGGGAAGAATTCTTTACCCGTTTTGGATCTTCCTGTTATCTCTTTACTATTGAAACACCAGCTGCAACTGACCTGTTTATCTGTTTGGACACAGCCGAAGGAACATTAGGAGAAAAGCAACTTGAATGGTTGACCAATATTTTGGAAACTTCGCGTCAGAATTATCGCCATTGTTTCATATTTACTCACAACAATTTTTTCCGCACACGACAGACAGAAAGTACAAACCCTCTGGTTGAAGAAATGCATGTTTTGTTAGAACTATTTACTGTATACCATGTGGATATGGTAATTACAGGACATGACCATTTGAGAGATGATGAATTGTTCGGAGTAACCAGGTATATAGTATTGGACCCCCTTAAAGATGATGCAGGCAATGCAGGTTATTTTCAGTTAAAGGTGAAAAATAGTAATATTGAGTACGAGTTTGAAACCCTGTGATTGACGGGATCGTTGAAGCATGTCTAAAAAATAAAAAACCTCAGTTTAAGGTGCTGGTAAGCATACTCTTTCTTTTCATTTGAGGGCAGTTAGTTGATCCATTAAATTATTTTCGTATTTTCGTGCCTGAATTTTTTTGGAAAAATACAGATATCAAATTAGTGACCGTAAAATGAAAAAAGTACTCCTTTTTGGTGGTATTGCTCTCGCAATCATAGCTCTGATTGTCTTCTCTAATCTTACATCAAGAAATAATATTGTAAGTACTTATGCAGAGGTTAAAAAAGGCACTTTTGAAATAACTGTATCCAATTCCGGAGAATTAATTGCGGAGAAATCAATTGATATTTTGGGACCCTCAATCGGACAGGCAAATAACCAGGGGGGAAATCAGGGTGGAGGTGGCCGGCAGGGTGGTGGCGGCCCTCAGTTTGGTGGGTTTGGGGGATTCAATATGAGAGCACAGGATCTTAAGATTTTGGATATAGTGCCTGAAGGTACGGTAGTTAAGGAGGGTGATTATGTCGCGCAACTTGATAAATCTTCATATAACAACACTCTGAAAACAGAACTTGATAATCTTGAGACACTGCAAACAAACCTTCAGATGAAAATACTTGATACCGCTGTTGTACTTACTAACCTGCGGGACGATATAAAAAATCAGGTATATGTAGTGGAAGAGGCTGCTATCGTAATGGATCAATCTAAATATGAACCTCCTGCCACTATACGGAAGGCACAGATGAACCTGAACAGGGAACAACGGACCCTGGAACAGAAAAAAAAGAGCTATGCTCTCCAGGTGGCACAGGCGCTGGCTCAGATAAGGTATCAGCAGATAACTCTGGCCGACGAGGACAAGTATGTGAATGATCTCCAGAATTTTTTAGCAAAATTTACTATAACAGCACCGGCTCCGGGTATGGTAATATATAAGAAAGACAGAAACGGAACAAAAAGAACAACAGGATCCTCCGTGAATGCCTGGGATATGGCAATAGCAACCCTGCCTGATCTTTCATCAATGATTTCCAAGATTTATGTCAATGAAATAGAAATCAATAAAGTCAAAGCCGGTCAAAAAGCTGACATTATTGTTGATGCTTTCCCTAAAAAAGCATATGCAGGAAGAGTGTTTACCATAGGCAATATAGGTGAACAGTTACCCAATTCCGACGCAAAAATGTTTGAGGTCCAGATTAAAGTTGACGGGTCTGATCCTGCGCTCAGACCTTCTATGACCACCGGCAATAAAATAATTACAAAAACCATTAATGATGTTGTATTTATTCCTACTGAATGTGTACAGACCGGGGCTGACAGCATTCCGTTTGTTTATAAAAGAAACAAAACCAGGCAGGTTGTATTACTTGGTGAAGCAAACGATAAAAATGTTATAGTTGAAAAAGGACTTGAACCGGGAACTTCAATTTATCTTGTTCCTCCTGAAAAGGCTGAAAACTTCAAACTGGTAGGGGCTAACCTTATTCCTTTAATTAAGAATCATAAATGATTACTGTTTTAGCGAGGATCCTTTGACAACCAGCTCTGTTCTGATGATCTTTGTCTGAAAAACCAGATCACCCTTACCTTCAAGTCTGGCTATCAGAAGTTTAACAGCTTCCTTTCCAATCTCATATCCATGCTGCTCAACCGAACTCAATGTCGGATCAGTAAGATCCGAAATCATGCCGCTTGTAAATCCGACAAGTGAAATATCTTCCGGAACCCTTAAACCATGCTGCTTTATTATCTTCATGGATTCCGCTGCGGTAAGATCATTAACAGCAAAAATACCGTCAGGTCTGTTTGCACTTCTAAGTAAACCCGGAACAATAATCCGTGCTTCCTCGGCAGTGTCACAGTTTATTATGTTCTTTCCAGGAACCGGAATTTTATATTCATTTAAAGCCCTGATATATCCTTCCTTACGACTCCTGCCAATCATAAGGTTCTGCGGACCGGAAAGATGGACAATGTTTTTGCAGCCGGTTTTAATAAGATGCTTTACTGCTTCATATGCTCCCACTTCATCATCCACAACAACTTTGTCGGAATCAATCTCATCACAAATTCTGTCGAAAAAAACCAGAGGAATCCCTGCCTCTCTGATCTCAAGCAGGTGATCAAATTTCATGGTGGTTTTTGCAATGGAAACCAGTATTCCATCAACACGGCTCGATAACAATGTTTCAACGGCTTTAACTTCTCTTTCATAAGATTCATTCGACTGGCAGAACATAACATGATATCCCGAATCGTATGCCAGGTCCTCAATTCCGCTGATTACTGTCGAAAAAAAATAATGCACTATTTCAGGAACAATCACTCCAATAGTTTTACTCAGCCCCCCCTTAAGGCTTAGAGCAATCGGATCGGGTCTGTAATGCCATTTATCAACAAGCTCCTTTACAGCTTTTTTGGTGATGGGGCTTATATCCCGGTGGCCCTTCAGCGCTTTTGAGACAGTTGACGGTGAAATTCCGAGTTCTTTTGCAATATCTTTTATTGTTACCTGTCCTTTGTACATCTCTTTTGTGCAGATTCTGCTGCAGTATGTTTCGAAATTTAATTTATTTAATCCTTTTCTCCAAAAATGCAGCAATTTGATTATTAAGGTTTATCTGAATTTTGCATAATAAAAAGAATTAGATTATATTTCACTTTAAATTCCGGCAATTGAATTAATCAATAATATCATTTCAAACGTTTGCGGGGGAAAATCTTAATTAACTGAAATATAATGTTTTCAATTATGCTTATAAATCAATTCTTTTTATAAATTTGCCAATATCGTTTATACCGACCTTTTAATCTTAGTTACACCTTATAATAAAATTTAATCTGTTATAATCAATTAAACCAAACATCCTATGAAAAAACGAATTTATGTAGTGCTGACTATGTTTCTTCTGGGCATTCTCCTGACAGGAGCAATGTATGCACAGGGAATCAAAGTTTCAGGAAAGGTTACAGATGCTACTGATGGTTCTGTTTTGCCTGGAGTGACTCTCCTTGAAAAGGGAACCAATAACGGCACAACAACTGACCCAAGTGGAAATTTTAGTATCACGTTGGTTGGCTCAAATGCCACCCTGGTCGTCTCATTCGTGGGTTATCTTAATCAGGAAGTTTCTGTTAATAATCGTTCAACCATTGATATTTCAATGGCTGTAGATGTACAGAAATTGGGTGAAGTTGTTGTTATCGGTTATGGTACTGTTGCAAAGAAAGATGCCACAGGTTCTGTGGTTGCTATTGGGACGCGCGACTTCGGTACGGGTAATGTCTCAAGGCCACAGGATCTCATTATGGGTAAAATACCAGGCGTTCAAATCACTACAGGAGGTGGCGATCCGACGGCTGGAGCTACCATCAGGATCAGAGGAGGTTCCTCCTTATCCGCAAGCAACGATCCTCTGATTGTAATTGACGGCGTTCCTGTTGACAATGGCGGTGTTTCAGGAATGGGGAATCCACTTTCCCTTGTGAACTCCAATGATATTGAATCATTTACTGTTCTTAAAGACGCCTCAGCTACTGCAATATATGGATCAAGAGCATCTAACGGCGTTATCATTATCACTACTAAAAAAGGAATGGCAGGCAGAGCACTGAAGGTAACCTATGACGGTTCATTCTCCTTTGGAAATAGAACCGGACAGGTTAATGTTCTTACACCAACAGAATTCAATGCTCAGCTTTTAACACAATATGCACCGGGCTCTGCCGCTCTTAAGCTGACGGGTAACGCCCAGACAAACTGGCAGGATCAGATCTATCAGACAGCTTATTCTCTTGATCATAACCTGAGTTTTTCAGGAGCTTACAAAATTTTACCCTATCGTGTATCAATAGGTTACACCGATCAGACCGGGATCCTGAAAACCAATGGGCTTCAAAGGATGACTGCTGCATTAAACCTTAGTCCGAGTTTTCTTGACAAACATCTGACTGTAAATGTCAATGCAAAATATATGAATATCAAGAACAGGTTTGCCAATACCGGGGCAATAGGTTCTGCCGTTTCGTTTGACCCGACTCAACCCGTTTATGATCCTACCAACACTAAGTCTGGCGGTTATTTTGCCTGGAAACAAACAGCTTCTCCTTACGATCCTATTGCCATTGGTGCTACAAGTAACCCGGTTGCCCAGCTTGAACTGGAGAACAACAGATCAGTTGTTAACAGATTGCTTGGAAATGTCCAGGTTGATTATAAGCTTCATTTCCTGCCTGACCTGAAATTAACTGTCAATGCCGGAGGTGACTTCTCTTCAAGTGATGGAACCGACATAACTGATCCAAGCGCTGCATGGTATTATGGGAATGGACTTGGCAGGTTTAATACATACTCACAGACAAAAAGAAATGAACTTCTGGATATTTATGGTAACTACAAAAAAGAGATTCCATCTATAAGTAGTAAGATTGAGCTTACCGGCGGTTATTCCTGGCAGCATTTTTACAACTCAGGCGCCAATCTTCAACAAAATTATTCCAAAGCAATTATTTATCAGAATACTGCATATTCAACAGAAAACTACCTGATCTCCTTCTTCGGAAGATTAAATTATACACTGTTGAACAAATATCTTTTAACAGCCACAATACGTGATGATGGTTCTTCAAAATTCGCTCCGAGTAACAGATGGGGTCTTTTCCCTTCACTCGCCCTGGCATGGGATATTAAAGAAGAAGGCTTTTTGAAAAACTCAAGTCTTTTTAATGCATTGAAGCTCCGGCTGGGATATGGGGTCACCGGTCAGCAGGATGTCGGAAATGATTACCCCTATCTGGCCAGATATACCATCGGACAGGTTAA
>PMEC01000144.1 GCA_003155705.1 Bacteroidales bacterium | reverse complement strand
TAAATTGATTTTCAAGCGATTTTAAATTAATTGTTTATAATTCCTGATAGTCAAATATCAAAAAAATTAAAAGGATCATCATTCATCGACGAACGACTTATTGATAACCGGAAATGTTAATTCTATTAGTGTCACATGAATAATATCCCGATATCTCCTGAAATAGTAAAGACATTGGCTAAGACTATTGGGATCCCCGATCCGGGATCTTGCTCAATTCGTGAGATAGTTCACCTTGTTAATAAAATTGAAGAGAAGACCGGAGTAAAATTCATCAGGATGGAAATGGGTGTACCTGGCCTTCCTGCCCCTTCAATCGGGATCGAAGCTGAAATAAATGCCTTAAAAAATGGTGTTGCAGCCATTTATCCGAATATTACTGGCATATCACAATTAAAAAAAGAGACATCCCGATTTATTAAGCTTTTCCTTGATGTCAACATAAACCCACAGGGATGCATTCCGACAGTTGGTTCAATGATGGGCGCTATGGTCAGCTTTCTTGTTGCCAACAGAAATGATAAAACAAAAGAGGGAACACTTTTTATAGATCCGGGCTTTCCTGTCCAGAAACAACAGGTTAAGATGCTCGGTCATGACTACTATTCTTTCGATGTCTATAATTTCAGAGGAAAGAAACTTAAGAACAAACTTGAATCATTTCTGAAATCCGGAAGGATATCTTCTTTACTTTTTTCAAACCCTAATAATCCGTCGTGGATTTGCCTCACGGAAGAGGAACTTGCAATAATCGGCGAACTTTCAAGAAAATACGATGTTATCGTTATCGAAGATCTGGCATATTTCGGGATGGATTTCAGGAAAGATTATTCGAATCCCGGGAAACCACCATTTCAGCCAACAGTTGCCCATTATACTGATGAATATATTATGCTGATCTCAAGTTCCAAGATTTTTAGCTATGCAGGCCAGAGAATTGGTATGATGGCTATATCAGATCAGCTTTTTGACCGGTCCTTTCCGGACCTTTTAAGATATTATTCAACAGATAAGTTTGGACATTCAGTTATCTTTGGTGCTTTATATGGTTTATCTGCAGGAGTGACTCATTCGGTTCAGTACGGGTTTGCAGCTCTGCTTAAGGCAGTTAATGATGGTGTTTACAAATACCGCGAGGATGTTAAAGAATATGGTGAAAAGGCGAAAGTTATGAAAGATCTTTTTCTCTCTTCAGGATTCAATATAGTCTATGACAGAGATTTGGATGAACCGTTAGCCGATGGATTCTATTTCACGATTTCATATCCCGGATTGACTGGAAAGCAGTTACTCGGAAAGTTACTCTATTATGGTATTAGCGCTATAACGCTCGATATCACAGGAAGTGACAGGCATGAAGGGCTCAGAGCATGCGTATCTGAGGTCTCATGGGATCAGTTCAAAGTTCTGGAATACAGATTAAAAATGTTCAGGGAAGACCATCCGGTTGAAAAAAATTAAACAAGTAATTATATGGCAAAGATTCGAGGAAGTATTGTAATTAATGTTGATAAATGCAAAGGTTGTGAGGTCTGTGTAGTTTCATGTCCGACTGGTACAATCGCTCTTGCTAAGGAGGTGAATGGAAAGGGCTATAATTATGCTTATCCTGCCAACCCCGAACTTTGTATCGGATGTGCTAACTGTGCAATGGTTTGCCCCGATGGTGTTATAACAGTCTATAAAACAAAAATATAGCTTAATGATGGAAAGAGAATTAAGATTAATGAAGGGGAATGAAGCGGTAGCAGAGGCAGCAATCCGGGCAGGCGCCGACGGTTATTTTGGTTATCCGATCACACCGCAGAGTGAAATACTTGAGTACCTGATGGAGGCAAATCCTTATAAGACTACCGGTATGGTGGTTCTTCAGGCTGAAAGTGAGGTTGCTGCAATCAATATGGTTTATGGCGGAGCAGCCTGCGGGAAGAAAGTTATGACTTCCTCATCTTCACCGGGGATAAGCCTGAAACAGGAAGGCATCAGCTATATTGCGGGAGCCGAATTGCCCTGCCTTATTGTGAATGTTGTAAGAGCCGGCCCGGGTCTGGGAACTATTCAACCTTCTCAATGTGATTACTTTCAGGCAGTAAAAGGAGGAGGGCATGGCGATTATCACCTTATTGTCCTGGCTCCTGCCTCAGTGCAGGAAATGGCTGATTTTGTAGAACTGGGATTTGACCTGGCATTTAAATATCGTAATCCTGTTATGATACTATCTGATGGAGCTATTGGTCAGATGATGGAAAAGGTTTATCTGAAACCAAAGAAAAACCGATCCACAGTGATTTACGACTGGGCTACAACAGGTAAACCTGCAAGCAGGGAAAGAAATATTATTACCTCACTTGATCTGGATCCATACGCACAGGAGATTCACAATCAGAACCTTCAGGCTAAATATCGTGAAGTTGAGAAGAATGAGGTCAGGTTAGAGGAATTTCAAACTGATGATGCTGATTATCTTCTTGTTGCTTATGGCACAAGTGCAAGGGTAAGTCAGAAAGCTGTTCAGCTAGCCCGGGCAGAGGGAATAAAAGTTGGGCTTTTAAGACCAATTACCTTATACCCTTTTCCATCAGGACGTTTAAAAGAGCTCTCCCGGCAATTAAAAGGAATACTCTCTGTTGAAATGAGCGCAGGACAGATGGTCGAGGATGTACTGTTATCTGTTTCCGGAAAAGTACCGGTAAGTCATTTTGGAAGAATGGGTGGTGTTATCCCCACTCCTGAAGAGGTCGTGGATAGTCTAAAATTAAAAATTATAGGAGGCTGATTGATGAAAGATGTAACAGGAATAAAAGAGATAATCAAGCCTGAAAACCTCGTATATAAGAGATCATCAGTGCTTACAGATAATGTTTTTTCCTATTGCCCCGGCTGTGGGCATGGTACAGCTCATCGTATCCTGGCTGAAGTCATTGAAGAAGCAGGGCTGCAATCTGAAACAATAGGAGTAGCTCCGGTGGGTTGTTCCGTTCTGCTGTATGAATTCATGAATGTAGATGTACAACAGGCGGCTCATGGTCGTGCTCCTGCCGTTGCTACTGCAATAAAACGCCTCCTTCCTGAAAAATTTGTATTTACATATCAGGGAGATGGCGACCTGGCTGCAATAGGTACCGCGGAAACTATTCATGCATGCAATCGTGGGGAAAATATCATGATTATATTTATTAATAATGGTATTTATGGTATGACAGGTGGTCAGATGGCTCCTACGACACTTGAAGGCATGAAATCTTCTACCTCTCCATATGGGAGGGATATCAAACTTATGGGTAACCCTTTGAAAATGACGGAGATTGTTGCCACATTGCCTGGAACTTATTTTGTCACACGCCAGAGTGTTCATACTCCTGCAAACGTAAAGAAAACCAAGAAGGCTATGAAAAAAGCAGTTGAATACCAGAAACTTAATAAGGGCACGTGCTTCATTGAAATTGTTTCAAACTGTCCATCAGGCTGGAAAATGTCACCTGTTGAATCGAACAAATGGATGGAAGAGAATATGTTCCCGTTCTATCCGCTGGGTGATCTTAAGGTACCTGCCGTGGAATAGCCATTAACAAATATTATAAACCTATTAAATCATGACTGAAGAAATATTGATAGCAGGATTTGGCGGACAGGGAATTCTTTCGATGGGCAAGATAATGGCTTATTCCGGACTGATGCAGGACATGGAGGTCAGCTGGATGCCATCATACGGACCTGAGATGCGAGGAGGAACGGCAAATGTGACAGTAATAATAAGCAGTGAGCGAATTAGTTCACCGATTATTAAAAGTTTTGACACTGTCATCCTTCTTAACCAGCAATCGATGGATAAATTCGAAAGCTCTGTAAAACCCGGAGGCATTCTTATCTATGACAACAACGGCATTACGCGGCATCCGGAACGAAAGGATATTACAATTTACAGGGTTGATGCTGTTGAGGAAGCTTCAAAAATGAAGAGTCCTAAAACATTCAATATGATTGTATTAGGCGGATTTCTTAAGGTAAAGCCAGTCATCAGACTTGAAAATGTTGTGAAAGGTCTGAAAAAGTCTCTTCCTGAAAGGCATCATAACCTGATTCCTATGAATGAAAAGGCATTGGAAAGGGGGATGGAGATCATTTTCAAAGTAAGATAGACTTATAGATTAAAAAAAGTGTGAGGCTGTCAAAATACTGCCTCACACTTTTTTATTCTATTTGACCAGTTCCAAAGATATTGAAAGAGGTTCATTGTTAACCAAAGCCAGGAAATAGTTTACATCTTTTTGGGTCAAATTTCCATTGATTTCACTCACACCTTTTTCTATAACTGATTTAACTGTTGGATAAGAGTATACATAAGAATCCAGTGTTATTGCAATTGACCTGTTCATGTTTTTCCTGGTTGCATCAGCCCATAATCCTATTGCTGATTTTTTAAAGATAATTGAGATATTGAAACTCCTGCCATCATTCGAAGGTTGAGCTTCAACTGTTTCAATATCAGACCTGCTCAACAATGGCTTTCCTTCAGAACTGGTTTTCAAAGCAAACAGACACCGAAGAGACTCATCTGACGAAAAACCAAAATAGCTCCAAATGAATTTACATCTGTCCGGATTCTTTATACTTTTAAGATATGCATCCGTCTGGCTTCGATTTTCAGCTTTAATACAACCAATTCTGGCATCGAGAGGAGTTATTCCTGGATCACTGTTTAACATCCGGAAAAGCTGATTATCACCTTTAAGGAGTTCTGAAACCTCTTTCCTGTTGTAAGTTTCATAAAATGCTAGATCTCCTTTCAGGGTCAGGAGTCCTTCAATCTCTGAAAGCGTGTAATTATCAGGTATTTGAACTTTAATCTGATTCTTTTCTGCGACAGCAAAAATATCAGGTTTTTCTATGCCATAAACTTTGAGTCTGGCTGAAATTATTGTCGCCGATTGTGTTAAAGCTGCATGATTTATATTGTTGTTTACTGGTCTCAGCAAAATGATCTTGGTTTTGTTCTGGCTGAAGATATTACCTATAGATAAGGTGCAACAAATAAAGCTCATTAATATAAAATATATAATTCTTTTCATAATAAAAGATTTAAGTAAATGAAATTAAAGATGTTAAAACTGTAGATGGGAGTTATGATCAGCTCAGGAATGGAATGTCATCTTTATCATTGAAGAATAAATGATAATGAACAATGAAGACATGTATCCTACAATTCTTTAAAACCTCATCTGATTGAATCGAAATCTGATTGTCGGTTTTTTTGTTTTCAAAAAAAGAGCGGTTGACGGGATTAACAAATTCCGGATATTTTTTTTCAGAAGCCCATGTTTTTTGATTGAATATCAGCGAAGTACTTATTTTAATAATTGCACTGCTCTGACTGATAGTATTTTCGCATGAGATGCCATGCCTGGTTTTATTAGTATCTGAGATAGGATTATGGTTACTCAGGGATAATACAAAAAAAAGAAAGAACAACACAAGTATTGAGTCAAAAATATTGTTTCCGATATTCTCTTTTCTATCCTGCATGGTTCAAAATTAAATCTTTTTCAAATAAATACCAAAACAATAAGAACATAGGTAATTTCTAATCTTCATAAAAATGCATCTCTTTAATATATTTCCATACCGCCGTCGGGAGGAAATATGACATATCCTTTCCTTTTTTTATTCCTTCCCTGATAAATGTGCTGGAAATATCCACAAGAGGGGCCGGTACCCGGTAAATATCTGCGGCTGAAAGAATCTTATCGAGAAGTGGTGAAGATGGTTTTTCTGTGCCTGATCTTGGATAAATGTATAATTTACAATTATTAATTAACTCATTCACATTCTTCCACTTATGCAGATAATATAGATTATCTTCACCCATTATGAGAACAAATTCGTTTTTTGGATATTTCTCATTAAGATATGTAACTGTATCAATAGTGTAGGAGGGAACATGAAGCTTAAATTCTATGTCGCAGGCTTTTAACCTGATATTATCACCAATTGCAAGATTAACCATATGCAGCCTCTGATGATCTGCGAGCAATGTTTCCTTTTTCTTTAACGGATTATGAGGACTGACAACAAACCAAACCTGGTCCAGTCCCGCATATTCAGTCATATACCCGGCAATTGCAATGTGTCCGATATGGATTGGATTGAAAGAACCGAAATAAAGTCCGACCTTGTTCATTTTCAGATTCTCAATGTATTGTAAGAAATGATGAAATAATGGCAACAGTTTCTTTAATAGCTCTGTCAAGTTCCCTGTTGACGATGACGAAGTCAAACTGATTAGCGAGTTTCATCTCGGTTTCAGCTTTCTCAATTCTCATCTTAATATCCTCAGGACTATCTTTGCCTCTGTTTATTAGCCTCATCTCAAGTTCTTTTACGGACGGTGGCATGATGAAAAGTGCAACCGACTGATTACCGAATTTGTTTTTCAGATTGACGCCACCTTTGGCATCAACATCGAAAATGACATAGCTGCCTTTATTCAGAATCCGATCAATTTCAGATTTGAGAGTGCCATAATAATGATCTTTGTAAACCTCTTCCCATTCAATAAATTCATCATTTTTTATCCGGGTCCTGAATTCTTCAACAGAAAAGAAATAATAATCTTCTCCATCTCTCTCTCCCGGTCTTGGAGACCTGGTTGTAGCTGAAACTGAAAATTCGAGATTCAAATCGCTGTTAAGCAATTGTTTGACTATTGTCGTTTTTCCTGCACCCGATGGGGCGGATATGATTACCAGTTTTCCTTGCATTAGTTCTAATCAGGTTAAAAATTTCCCGTATTATAGTACATTCAATGATTGTTCTTTAATCTTCTCAAGATCATCCTTCATCATTACGACAAGCTTCTGAATTGATGCGTCATTAGCCTTGGATCCGATTGTGTTGATCTCCCTCCCTATCTCCTGCGAAATAAAATTAAGGATCTTTCCATTCGGAGGAGGAGTATTTAGTGTCTCAATAAAATATTCACAGTGTTTTCTTAATCTGACCTTCTCTTCATTAATATCAAATTTTTCAAGATAGAAAATAAGTTCCTGCTCGAACCTGTCTTTGTCAATATTTTCACTATTGACATTTTCATTCAGGATGGAAAGGAGTTTCTCTCTGACCTTTTTTATTCTTCCCTCTTCAAAAGGTTCAATGCTGTCAAGAGATGAGATTATCCTGCCAAGGCTGTTGCAGAGATCTTTTTCCAGTGCATTTCCTTCCTCAATCCTATACAGGTCAAGCATGTTGATTGATTCCAGTAATTGCTTCTTTATAAGTTCCCATTCATCTTCAGTCAACTCAGATTTTTCTGTTTTAAGTGTTTCCGGAAGCCTTAAAATTGTAGAAAGGATATGTTCGTTTAAATCCAGATTAAGTTCCTCGGAAATCTCCTTCATCTGATAAAAATATTTTTTAACAACAGATGTATTAATAACCGGGATATTTTCATCATCAAGGATGTCAAAGAATATGGATAGATCGATTTTCCCCCTGTCGAGTTTTTGGCTGATGATGCTTTTCATTTCAGGCTCTTTTTCCTTGTATTGCCATGGGAGTTTGGTATTTACATCCAGTTGCTTGGAATTCAGTGATTTAATCTCAATTGTAATTTTTTTCAGCGGAGTTTCGGCTATTGATTTGCCGTACCCGGTCATTGATTTAATCATTTTCTATATCTTATAGTTGAAAAAGTGAAGTGAACGAAAGTTACAAATTTTCCGGCAACATTTCCAATTGCAGTTCCCGGGGAAAACAATTATGATAGATTATTAAAGTCACCTTTAAAGTCTTTCCAGTTCAACAGTAAAATGCCGCATGATGGGTGCTTCCCTTAAAATTCTTAACCCTCTCTGTATTTTAGCTCTTCTATCAAAAACATTCCTGACTGCCGCCGCGACATAATCCATATGATTATTTGTATAGACTCTGCGGGGTATTGCAATCCTGACCATTTCAAGATCCGGGTACCTGTTCTCACGGGTGTCCGGATTTCTGTCAGCCATCAGGGCTCCGATTTCAACTCCTCTCACACCTCCTTCAATATAGAGTTCAATTGCGAGTGTCTGGGCCGGGAATTCTTCTTTTGGGATACCTGGCAGAAATTTCTTAGCGTCAATAAAAATTGCATGTCCGCCAAAAGGCTCAAGTACTGGTATCCCATATTCCTTAATTTTGGTTCCGAGATGAGCCACCTGATTTATACGTGATTCAAGATATGAGTAATCGGTACCTTCATAAAGCCCCTGGGCCAAAGCATTCATATCTCTGCCTGACATGCCTCCATAAGTTATAAAACCTTCATAGATAATATTATATGTTGAGGCTTTACGAAAAAGTTCTTCATCTCTGAAACCAATAAATCCTCCCATGTTAACTATTGCGTCTTTCTTAGAACTCATTGTCATACCATCTGCATACGAGAACATTTCCCGAGCAATATCCTTTATATCTTTATTCGCATATCCTTCTTCACGCATTTTTATAAAATAAGCATTTTCCGCGAACCTGGCTGAATCTAAGAAAAGTTTAACTCCGTATTTGTCAGCGAGTTTTCGAGTCTCTCTTATATTTGCCATACTTACAGGTTGCCCACCGGAGGAATTATTTGTTACAGTGATCATTATGCATGAGATTTTATCGGAAGGGTTTTTCGTTAATACATCTTCAAGCTTTTTAGTGTCAATATTCCCTTTAAACGGATGCCATGATATTGTATCTGAGGCTATAACCATCGGACAGTCGACCGCTTTTGCCTTCCTGAATTCGATATGTCCCTTTGTTGTGTCAAAATGGGCATTTCCCGGGACTATATCACCCTCTTTGACTAGAACTGAGAAGAGAACATTTTCTGCTGCCCGACCCTGATGAGTAGGGAGAAAATAGTCAAATCCGGTAATATCTTTTATTGCCTCTTTGAGCTTATAATATGACGAGGCACCTGCATAACTCTCATCTCCAAGCATCATTGCTGACCACTGCTTATCGCTCATTGCTCCTGTTCCTGAATCGGTTAATAAGTCTATAAAGACCTGTTCTGACTTTAGATTGAATAAATTATATGAAGCCGCCCTGATCCANNTATGGTAGGTCCATAATTTGTTTGATTAGTAGTTTTAGAAATAATTTTACTCAGGATTTTTCTCCCTCATCCTCTTGAGTTTTACTCCAACCCGCGTGATAGGTGGGCTAAGAAGTATTAAAAATAAAGTCCCTTAGGAAATATATAGATTTAGATTTTGGTAAATGGAATATTCTTACCGGCCGGCATAAAAGAAATCCCTGTTTTTGATATTTCTGTATATATCATCAGGGTTAATTTCCGTTATGTAAAAGCGAAGCATTATTATTGCTATTATTTTTGTAAAATTAGAAGTATTTTATGATTTATTCAATTCTATTGTATTTTTAAAAACGGGACATATTATGAGCTATAAAATTCTGACGTTTTTACTGATATTTATTTCTTTATTTTACTACTCTGAGAGCTATTCTCAGGTCTCAGTAAATACCGTTAATAAGGGAAAAGTGCTGCCTGATTCATTATCAGGAAAAGGTATCCATTTTAGGACAACAAGGGAAAAGCCTGATATTAAGCTTAGTAAGGAGCAAGCTTTAAATTATCTTCAGAGCTGGCATAATATTTCTAACTGGATTAACCCCAGTGATCCATTAAGAGAAGCTATAGGCCAACTTCTCTTTTTTGCGTCCAATAATCCATTTGATTCAACCAGTTTTTTTCTGAGTAAATACCCTTATGATTCGATAAACATACCCTGGGACAAATTTTATATTTGGGACACCCTCAAAGTTAAAATACCTGTTATTCGTAGTTCTCATTCTTCTCTACCAGCGGATTCTTTTATTAAAGCTGATACTACCTATAAAAAGATTTTCAGCAATTCACAAAAAGAAGGAATTGTTATTAATTTGACTGATTCTCCTGCTCATCCGGGCACCCTGCTGATCGGGTCGAAGGATACTATTATTATTATAGCAAAAGATACCCTTCATGAATTATCATCATCCAGAAGCGGATTCCCGTTCAGGAAATTCAACTGGCCTTATGAAAGCGATTCTATTTTGGTTGCAATTAAATCCCTGGTCAGTTTCGTTGAAAACAGGGATTCTTCGGTAGTAAATTTATCCGGAACATCTAATCTTGTTACACCTGTCTGGCTTAATTCAAAAAGTAACAATTTAGTGAAATTCTGGTTAAGGAATGAATATTCTGATTCAGTTACATTATGGGCAGGAAGTGTTTCAAAGAATACACTCGGATTATATCTTGAAGAGGGTATTATTTTTCGAAGGCCGATGAAACAGTCGAATTTTTCAAATGCTCAGATTACTCTTAAACAAATAAACAGCAAAGATCTGCAGGAACTCAGGAAAGCTGAAATCAAGCCACTTTACTGGAGACTTCATTCAGAAGCCTCTTTTATCTTGAATCAGGCATCACTTACAAACTGGGTGAAAGGCGGGGAAAGTTGTATTTCAGGTGCAACCGATATGACAGGCTATGCCGATTATAATAATAAAAAGCTGGATTTGTTATCTAATAACTATATCAGACTAAAATATGGACTTATTAAATCCGGAGACAAACCGATAGAGAAAAACACCGATTTGCTTGAAACCAATTCCAAGATCAACCATAAAGCTTTTGGCAAGTTTGATTTTAGTGCAATAATGCTATTTAAAACCCAAATTTCCAAAGGATATAATTATCCGAACGATTCAGTACCTGTTTCAAAATTTCTGAATCCCGGAGTTTTCACATTAGGTCTGGGTCTGGATTTCAAACCAGATAAAACGACTTCAGTTAACTTTTCACCTTTATCATATAAAGCAACATTTGTTACTGACACTTTGCATATTGATCAGACTCTTTATGGTATTCCGCATGGTAAAAAATCCCTTCAGGAACCTGGTGCCAGTCTTTTGATTACCAACGAATTCAAACCAGTTAAAACTGTTTCTATCACAAACAGAGTACAATTGTTTACCAATTACATACATAATCCTCAGAATATTGATGTTGACTGGGAAATGATTGCGACTGTTAAATTAAACTGGTTTACGGATATGAGATTCAACACCAATCTAATTTATGATGATAAAGCGAAGACTACTGTGCTGGATAAACACGGGAAGCCTTTTCTTGATGAATTCGGTATTCCTAAGAGGTCAGCACGAATCCAGTTTAAGGAGTTGCTGGGTTTCTCATTTGTCTTCAGATTCTAAAGTCTGAAACTTTCATTCTAATCAATACTGTTCTACTAAAATTGTGAGATTCTTCGCTTCGCTCAGAATGACAAGCATTTAGTGAGTCAACGAGTCGAAGGGGGTGGTTGGAGGCACGGCCTCCAACCACCCCCTTCCTTGATAACATAAGTGTCTGTCATTCTGAACGGAACGAAGTGAAGTGAAGAATCTCCTTTTAACTTCAAACTTTTGACCGTTAATTAGTGATTTATTAATTACAAATAATTCTATTCTTACAGATCTTTCTGGTAGATTCTGAATCTTTTAATAACCTTACCGCCGATTCTTTCCCATTCGGATCTCATTCTTCTGTTATCTTCAAGTACGAGGTGACTGTCGATCCACTCCATTTTATGTTTAATTCCTGACTGAAAGATTTTGACACCCATAAGAACATCAATTCCCTGCCCTCTGAATTCCTTCTTTACTCCGCCAAGCATCATAAGGAGCTTTTTTGATCTTTTTGATTCCCTTAGAATTTTAAAAATTCCAAAGGGGAGGAGTCTTCCGTTGGCTTTTTTAATACCCAGGCTAAGATCTGGCATACCAACTGCAAAACCAATAAGCCCGTTCTCATTCTGAACCACTTTAATGAAATGAGGATCGAGTATTGGAAGATAACGGGCTGCGAAATCTGCCTTTTCCTTATCGGTAAGTGGAACAAAACCATATATCTCCATAAATGTTTCATTCATAAGCTCAAGCGCTGGAATAATATATGGTTTAAGCTCCTTTTTTGTCTCAAATTCGACTATTTTATACTCCTCCTTCTTTGAGACTCTTGATAAGACTTTTTCATAAACAAGTGGTAATGTAAGAGGCATTGGCGCCATATAATTTACCAGGTCCCTATGCTTTTCATAACCCTCTTTCTCAATCATCAAGGGAAGGTAACTGCTGTTTGTAGGGCATGTCATAAATTGGGGATGTTCAAATCCCTCTATCTGGAAACCCTGGGGATCTTTATCGGAAAAGCCCAGCGGACCAACCATTTTTATCATTCCCTTAGCTCTTGCCCAATCTTCAACTTTCTTGATCAGAGCATGAACTACTTCCTGATCCTCATAGCATTCCATGAAACAAAACCGACCATGGTTTTCTTTGTTAATAGAATTGTACCTGTTATTTACAATTCCCATAATTCTGCCGGCAAGTTTACTCCCTCTGTAAGCCAGATAAAGAACAGCATCTGCATACTGGTAGGATTTGTTCTTCTTTTTGTTGTATAGTTCCCACTCATCCATATAGATAGGTGGAAGCCAGTCTGGTTCGTGCTTATGAACCTTTGAAGGCAGGTAAATGAATTCGCGCTTCTCTTTCCTGGTCAGAACTTCTTTGATGATTATTTCCCCCATGGCCTTTTGTTAATTTAATTTTCTAAAGAAACAAAAAAAAATAAGATGATCAATTTATTTTTAGCTCGTCTGAATATTTTTATTTAAGAAATAAATCAAAAATGACAAATACTGAAAACGCAATGCTCGCAATACCATTAGTTGTAGCAAATGCCAGATTCACTTTAGATATATCATCATGCCTGACGATCAGGTGTTGATATAATAGCAGGATTGAAAACAAAGATGCTCCTACCCAGTACAGGTAGCCCGAGGAGCCTGTAAATCCTGCTGCAATAACAAGTATAAAAGTTATGAAATGTATTGAGTTTGAGATTAAAAGTGCCGTCCGTCTTCCGGTTTTGGATGGGATTGAAAATAAATTATTTGAGCGGTCAAACTCGTCATCCTGGAGAGCATAAATAATATCGAATCCGCTTACCCAGGTAAGAACAATAAATGAATAAATAATAGGAAGAAAATCAAATTCTCCGGTAACTGAAATATAAGCTCCAATTGGCGCCAGACTAAGTGCCAAACCAAGTACAAAATGGCATAGAACCGTGACTCGTTTAGTAAGACTGTACCCAAGTATTATCAGCAGAGCTAAGGGTGAAAGAAACAGTGTCAATCGATTTATGAAAAATGTCGTTGAAATAAATAAAGCGGCATTTAAAATAACAAATAATAAGGCTGAAATGCTCTCTATTTTACCGGAGGGAATTTCCCTGGATAATGTTCTTGGATTTAATGCATCATATTTTTGGTCGGCATACCTGTTAAAACCCATTGCCGCATTTCTGGCAAAAATCATACATAAAACTATTAATAGGAAAAGCTTCAGGCTGAACTTATAGTCAGTACCTGACACAGCCAGAGAAAATCCAATCAATGCAAACGGCATTGCAAAAACAGTATGACTGAATTTGACAAATGAAAAATAGTTTTCTACCTTCCTGGCTAAACTGTTCATTTCTGTTGCAGAAGACTTTGATACAAGTTATAATTGTCCTCTTCGAAAGCGACAAAGAACACCTTTTCAGGAAATGGATTTTTCTTAAGGAACCTTTTTGTCTCTGTTAAAGCAATAAATGCAGCCTGGTCTTTTGGGAATCCATATACTCCTGTTGATATTCCGGGGAAAGCGATTGTTTTAATGTTTTTTTCCTTAGCCAGTTTAAGACTTTTCTGATAACATGATGCCAGCAGCGCATGTTCATCGCGCATTCCGCCCATCCAGACAGGTCCTACTGTGTGGATGATATAGTGTGCGTGAAGATCATAACCATTTGTCAGCTTGGCATCTCCGGTCTCGCATCCATTAAGTTTACTGCACTCTTGAAGAAGAGAAGGGCCAGCAGCTCTGTGAATCGCTCCATCAACACCTCCTCCTCCGAGAAGAGAATTGTTGGCAGCGTTTACAATAGCATCTACTTTTAGGGTCGTAATGTCACCCATGATTAGTTCAATTCTATCGGGTCTCATTATCGTATCTTAGCTCCAAGTTCTTTTTCAAAAATTCTGATAAAACTATCCATAACTTTATCTATGTTTTTATCTGTAAGCGTCTTAAGTTCATCCTGAAGAATAAAGCTTACAGCATATGATTTCTTGTTTTTGCCTAATGAATCACTTTCGTAGACATCGAAAAGTGTGACTTCTTTAAGAGTATTTCTCTCTGTTTTGTAAGCCAGATTCCTGATCTCGTTGAATTTTATTTCCCTGTCTACCAGAAGAGCCAGGTCTCGTTTGACAGATGGATATTTCGGAAGCTCTTTGTACTGAATTTTATGCTTCTTTATCATTTTGACGACCGAATCCCATTCAATATGGCCATAATAAACGTCCTGGTCTATATTAAACCTGCCGGTATATTTCCTGGATATTCTTCCTGCTTCTGCAATGATCTGATTATTAATTGAGAAAGAGAGTGCCTCCGTGAAATATTTTTTGTTGCATTCAGCTATAGTAAGAGTTTCAGGATTAATGCCAAGACGACTGAGGATCAACTCGACAAATGATTTAATGAAAAAGAAATCGGTAGGTTCCAAATGGCTGTTCCAGTTCTGTCTTTTCTGATTTCCCGTTATAAAGAGATCAAGATCCGTCTTTTCATAGTAATTATCAACTTTATTTAAAGAATGCTTATCTTTTTTGAAGAAGTAGCAATTTCCGAATTCATAAAGTTTCAGATCATAATTTTGCCTGTTTATGTTCCATGCAATTGAACTTAACCCTCCGAAAAGAAGTGTCTGCCTCATTGCATTGATGTCTGAACTCAGCGGATTTGCCAGTTTGACCAGTTGTGAACTATCAAAGTCAGAATTATTTTCGTACCATGCAGAAGGAGTAAGTGAGTTTGACATTATCTCAGCAAAACCGTTAGCAGTTAGCGTATCAGATACACTATTTACGACCTTTTCCTTATCTGGTTTTTCAATATAGGTAAGGGTCGAATTAACATGACTGTCTATAGCTATATTATTATAACCATAAATTCTGAGTATCTCTTCTATCACATCGGCTTCACGGTGTACATCGACCCTATATGCAGGAACGTCAAGCACAAGATTTCCACCCGACTCAGACAGAATATTAATATCAAGCAGACTGAGAATCATTTTTATAGTTGAAGGCTCGATAACCTTGCCTATCAGTCTGTTAATGTTTTTATAGCTTACATCTATAATTTCATCCCGAATTGGTTTTGGATAAACATCATTAAAGTCTGATGTCAGCTTTCCTCCTGCAATATCACTGATCATAACAGCTGCTCTTTTGAGAGCCCATAGGGTAATGTTAGGATCAGCACCACGTTCGAAACGGAACGAGGCATCTGTATTAAGTCCATGCCTTCTGGCACTCTTTCTGATTGAAACAGGATTAAAATATGCACTTTCGAGGAATATATTTTTCGAATCTGCAGTTACTCCCGACTTTGCACCTCCAAATACACCGGCAATACACATCCCTTCTTCAGCGTTGCAAATCATCAGGTCTTTAGACGAAAGCTCTCTCTCAACATTGTCAAGCGTAACGAATTTGCTCTTATCAGGAAGATTCCTGATAATGACTTTTTTGCCTTTTATTTTATCGGCATCAAAAGCATGCAAAGGTTGTCCTATTTCATTCTGAACATAATTTGTAATATCGACAACATTGTTTATTGGGTTTAAACCAATAGCCTTCAACCTGTTTTTCAGCCATTCAGGCGATTCGCCGATCGTCACATCACTTATATTTATTCCTGTATATCTCGGACAATCAATTGTATTTTCAACAATAATTTCAAATGTTGCAGCTGTGCCATCTGGTTTGAAATCATCGACAGATACCAATTTTGCTCTTGCATCAAAATTATGATTAACTGAAAGATAGGCAGCAAGATCCCGGGCAACACCAAAATGAGAACCACTGTCAATCCTGTTTGGCGTTAATCCTATTTCAAAAACAAAGTCCTTCTCTATTTTAAAATATTGTGAGGCTGGTATTCCTGGTTTGGCATCCGGACGAAGTACCATTATTCCTTCGTGACCGTTACCCAATCCAAGTTCATCTTCGGCGCAAATCATCCCTTCTGATAATTCACCCCTGATCCTTGATTTTTTTATTTCGAATTTATCTTCTCCCTTAAATACAATTGTGCCCACTGTAGCAATAGGAACTTTCTGTCCTGCAGCAACATTTGGCGCTCCACATACAATATGGAGAGGATCGCCCGAACCAATATTTACGGTTGTGATTGAAAGCTTATCTGCGTCAGGATGCTTTTTGCATGAGAGTACCTCCCCGATAACCACTCCGGCTAAACCTCCTTTAACAGATTCCCATTCTTCGGTTCCCTCAATTTCAAGCCCTATACCTGTCAGTATTTCAGCTACTTTATGTGGTTCAAGGTCAATCTTAAGGTAATCTTTTATCCAGTTGTATGAGATCTTCATTTTAAGTTTTGTCAGAAATATTTGCTATCAAAACTGCAAAAATAAGAATTTTAAAATATGAGTTTCATGAATCAAATATATATATTACTTGATTTTCTTCGTTTACCCCGTCCCCAAGGGGAGCGAAGAAAATCAATTTACTCCCCCTGGGGGAGGGGTAAAAAAATTGATTTTCAAGCGATTTTTAATTTTATTTTCATAATTGATTTGAGTCATATTTTAAAAAAAGTATTAAGAACTAATTTCAGTTTATTCAAAGAAAGCGTATTTGTCTATCTTTGTAAATCTAACAAAATATCAGATGACTCTGGAGAAAAATGATAAGCTGATACTTATTACCAACGATGATGGGTTATATGCCGCCGGACTAAGAACTCTTCTTGAGGTGATTGAAGAATTCGGGAAAGTGGTTCTAATTTCCACAATGGAAAGCATGTCCGGGATGTCACAGGCTCTGACTGTCAAAACTCCATTGAGGGTTAAGCTGCTTGAAGAGAATGAAAAGCACAGAATTTATGCATGCAATGGTACGCCGACCGACAGTGTTAAACTCGCTGTTAATCAGTTGCTTGAGCGTAAACCAGATTGGGTTGTCTCAGGTATTAACCATGGGGCAAATGCTTCAGTGAGCGTGCTCTACTCAGGCACCATGGCAGCTGCAATTGAAGGCTGTCTGTATGGAATAAATTCTGTTGGATTTTCTTTAAATAACTTTTCACCAACTGCAGATTTTTCTATATGCAAAAAGTATATAAGGATTGTAATGAAAAGGCTTGCTTCAAATTCCTTACCTGTAGGTGTTTGCCTTAATGTGAATATTCCCTCAGCTCCAAAGAATGAAATAAAAGGAATTGTTGTTTGCAGGCAGGCAAAAGGTAACTGGAAAGAAGAATTCGAAAAAAGAAAAGATCCCATGGGGAAAACCTATTATTGGCTTACCGGCTTATTCCAGAATCATGAGCCTGATGCCACTGATACCGATGAGTGGGCAATCTCAAATAAATATGTATCAATTGTTCCTGTGACAGTTGACATGACAGCTCACTGGTTCATTAATGATCTTAAGAAGTGGTTTAAAAAATGAAATTAGTCGAAAAGTACGATAATATTGTTTCAGGAGTCGTTTCAGGCTTTATTTTTCCGATCATAATCGGATTGATAGTTTTCGTTTTTACTGCCCATGGCATGAGCCTCATATCATATCTTGAAAGAATCAAAGGTGCAAATATTGTAACTCATGCAATTACATTATGTGTCTTTCCTAATGTGTTTATTTTCCTGCTATTCAATCGATTCGACATGCTTCATGCAGCTCGTGGCGTTCTTGCTGCGACATTTGTCTGGGCATTGATCGTTTTCGCATTTAAGTTTTTGATAAGATGAAGTACTTCATCATTGCAGGGGAACCTTCAGGAGATCTTCATGGCTCAAACCTCATAAGAGGCATTATTTTGGCTGATCCGGATGCTCAAATATACTGCTGGGGTGGAGAATTAATGGAAACTGCCGGTGGTACACTTCTGATGCATTACAGAAAACTGGCTTTTATGGGCTTTGTGACTATCCTGTTTAATCTCAGGACTATAGCAAGAAATATGAAGCTCTGCAAAAAACAGATATCTGACCAAAAACCGGATGTGGTTATACTTATAGATTATCCCGGCTTTAATCTTCGGATCGCAAAATTTGTAAAGAGTCTGGGCATTAAAGTGTTTTATTATATTTCTCCAAAAATATGGGCATGGAAAGAGTCCAGGATAAAAGTGATAAAAATGTATGTCGATTGCATGTACATTATTTTTCCTTTCGAAGTCGAGTTCTACAGGAAACATAAATTTGAAGTAGAATATCATGGAAACCCACTCGTTGACGAGATTGAAAGGAAGAAGCTGGCTCTCTCTTGTCAGTCAGATCTTAGGAGATCAATAGGAATTGATGACCGGCCTGTTATTGCATTACTTGCGGGAAGCCGCAGNNGCAGGAGTCAAAAATCTTCCGGATTCATTGTACAGGAAGATTATCGGCAATAGTCAGGTAACCCTTGTAACGGATAAGACTTATGAGATACTCTACCTGGCTCATGCTGCACTTGTGACATCGGGAACTGCAACGCTTGAAACAGCTTTGATAGGTATTCCCCAGGTTGTCTGCTATAAAGCCGATTTTTTCTCTATGTTGATTGCATGGATAGTGGTTAAAGTCAAGTATATCTCACTTGTTAATCTGATTATGGGCTATGAGGTAGTTAAAGAATTGGTTCAGTATGACCTGACAAAAAATAGTCTGATAAAGGAATTAAAGTCAATTGTTAAAGGTGGGGAGAAAAGAGAAAAAATGCTAACCGATTATGNNACAATACTCTTATCTTTTTCCTTCTGCCTTTTGTCTTCTCAGATCAGGATAAGGCTTTATACTGAATTCACTCCTGATTGTGCCATTTTTACTGCGAAATCCGGACAGTATCAGATCAATAACGGGAGGGGTAAAGTTATAGACGCTAAGGTTGACGAACCGGTGATCATCATCAGATACTATGGAAAAATATTTGTTAAACAAAGGAATGGAAAAGCATTCACTGGTGATACAATAGAAATAAAAGGTGGGACCGGGAATGACTATTTTTCTCTTCGTACTAATGAGTCAGGATCAAAAATAAGAAACTATTCAGGAGACCTGAAATGTTTTTCCGACATGGAGACCCTGCTACTTATAAATACCTGTGATATTGAGAAGTATATCGCAGGTGTAGTCAAAGCCGAAGCGGGCAGTGGAAGAAATGAAGAGTATTTTAAAACACAGGCAGTAATTGCCAGAACTTACACCTATAAATATTTCAACAAGCATATTATCGACAGGTACAATTTGTGCGATGATACTCATTGTCAGTCATTTTCAGGATTAACTGAAGACAGTCTGATAATTGATGCTGTCAGCCAAACAAAAGGCATGGTAATTACAACTCCTGACAGTATCCTGATAATATCTGCATTCCATTCAAATTGCGGAGGAGAAACCTCACCTTCTGAGTATGTCTGGGTCACGAATCAGGCCTATCTTAAACGGGTGATAGATCCTTACTGCCAGAATTCGCGTAATGCACTATGGGAAAAGAAAATAAGCCTAAATGACTGGATGGATTTTCTTAAGAAAAACGGATATTCGGGCAGTTTTGCAGATTCAACAGTTCTCAATTTTAATCAGACTTCAAGGGTACCCGATTATAGAGCAGGATCATTCTCCATGCCGCTCCGGACTTTAAGAACCGGACTCAATCTGAGATCCTCATTCTTTTCAGTTTATTCGGTTGGAGATTCAGTGTTGCTAAAGGGTAGGGGCTATGGACATGGAGTTGGCTTGTGTCAGGAAGGGGCCATAGCGATGTCTCTTAAAGGGTTTACTTATCAGCAGATTATTAATTTTTATTTTTCTGGTGTTTTAATTATGGATATTAAAAATACAGTACTTTTACCCCCCAACCCCCTAAAGGTGGCTTTAAAACAGATAGTTACGAACCCCCATTACGGAGGGGACAGGGGGCAAAACTAGTTTGAATAAATTAAGATGCTCTTTTAATACAAATAGTAGTTTGACAAATAAACAATGCTGGCAGTTTTCAGAAAAGAAATAAGCGGTTTTTTCAGCAGCCTCACAGGTTATGTTGTCATCATTGTTTTTCTGATAATTAACAGTCTTGTCATGTGGATTTTACCAGGGGAACTTAATATTCTTGATAGCGGTTATGCCGGTCTTGATACAATATTCTTTATATCACCCTGGGTCTTTCTTTTTCTGGTTCCTGCCATTACAATGAAAATGATTGCAGAGGAAAAACGACTTGGAACAATTGAACTTATCTATTCAAGACCAATTGGTGAAAGAGCAGTAATTTACGGCAAATACCTTGCTTCAATTTCTCTTGTTTTATTATCCCTGCTGCCTGGATTAATTTATTACATATCAGTTTATTATCTTGGAGAAACTCCCGGCAATCTCGATATCGGGGGTACCTTTGGGGCCTTTATCGGATTGTTTTTTCTTGCTGCAATTTATGCTTCGGTCGGAATATTTGCTTCTTCGCTTACCGAAAACCAGGTTATCGCATTTATAATTGCCGTGCTTCTTTGTTTAATACTATTTGCAGGTTTTGATTCTTTTGCCTATTTGCCCGGGCTAAAAAAACTTGATGAATTAGTCACAGGACTGGGGATTAATGAACATTACAAATCTATGAGCAGAGGTGTAATAGATTTAAAAGATATTGCTTATTTTCTTTCTGTAGTTATTATTTTTAATGAAGCCACCAGGCTTAAGCTGCTTTCGAGGAAATGGAAGAAAAGGAATTGAAACCGGATAGTAACGGAAGAATTAAAATTGACAGCTGGATGCAATTTATCATTATTGCAACAGTAGCCGTTTTAATAAGTGTATTTTGTACATTTATTCATTTACGTCTCGATCTTACTGAAGATCACAGATATACTTTATCAGGTCCCACTCATAAAGTTCTTTCCGGGCTTAAGAATGATGTTTTTGTTCAGGTTTATCTTGACGGTGAAATGGAAATTGCTTTCAAAAAACTCAGACGTTCTGTAAAGGAGATGCTTGATGAATTCCGTGTCGCTTCAGGGAAAAAGGTCGATTATGAATTCATAAATCCTTCTACCGGGAAGGATGCTAAAACAAGGAATAATCAGTACCAGGCACTTTCCAGGAAAGGACTCAATCCGGTAAATATCAGGGCAAAAGACAATGAAGGCAGAACGAGCCAGAAAATTATATTCCCTGGCATGATCGTGAATTACAATGGGATAGAGGTGCCGATAAATTTTCTTAGCAATAATAATTCGCTTTCGTTTGAACAGAATCTGTTAAATTCAGTGGAAGGTCTTGAATATCAAATGATCCAGACTATTTCAACACTCTGTTCCGATACAATCTATAAAGTTGCATTCATTGAGGGACATGGCGAGATCCCGAAAATTGAAACAGCTGATCTTACTCTTGGTCTGGCAAATTTCTTTAGTATCGACAGAGGAGTGATCGGGGGAAAGCAGGGAGTACTGAATAATTACGCGGCTATTATTATTGCAGGACCCGAGACTGCATTTAATGAGAAGGACAAACTTGTCATCGATCAGTATATAATGAATGGAGGCAAAGTACTCTGGCTTTTTGAGGAGGTTAAGGTCAATGAAGATAGTTTGAGTTCCGGCGAAACTGTTGCACTTTATCGGCCATTAAATATTGAAGATCAGTTATTTAAATATGGAGTAAGGGTTAATCCGGCATTGGTTCAGGATCATGATTGCTATTTCCTTCCAATAAAGGTTGCTACAGGAACATCCCAGCAGCAGATAGTACCTATGCCCTGGGTCTATTATCCTTTGCTTTATCCCTCATCTGTAAATCCGATAACCAGAAATCTTAATAAAGTTCTTGGAAAGTTTGTAAATTGTATAGATACTGTCGATCCTGATCCCAATGTAAAAAAGAAAATATTATTGACTACTTCAGGTCTGTCCCGTATTGTCAAACCACCTCTTCTGATAAGTCTCAAAGAGATTGATTCTCCTCCTGAAAAAAACCTGTATAACAGGTCTTTTCTGCCTGTTGCATTACTTCTTGAAGGAAAATTCCAGTCAGCTTTCAGAAACAGGATGTTAGATGATCTCGTGGATGATAAGAACTTCAGGATCACAGAAGTTAGTAAACCGACTAAAATGATAATTGTCTCTGATGCTGATATTATAAGGAACGGAGTGAACCGGACCGGAACTGAGGAGACACCACTTCCACTCGGACAAGATATTCTGACACAGGTACCCTGGGGGAATAAAGATTTTCTGATCAACTGCCTTAATTACCTTGTAGATTATAACGGAATAATTGAGCTACGATCGAGAGAATTGAAACTAAGGTTGCTTGATAAAAATGTAATACGACAAAGCCGTGTTCCAATTCAGATTTTAAACACTGTTCTTCCTGTCTTCCTGGTAATAATCTGCGGATGGATCTATAATTATTTCAGAAAAAGAAAATACACAAAATATTGATAATGAATAAACTGATTATAAAATATTTTATAATCTTCATTACACTTGGAGCATTAATATTCTATTTTCTTAAGGGAAGAACTCCTTTTGGAAGCTCCAACACTTCTTTTGCCGTTGATCCTGATATTAAAATTTCANNGCCAGAAAAAGTGCAGTACTCTTTATCCTTCGTACTCTCAGAGAAATAAAAATCAAATCACCTGTATCTTCTGAAATATTTGACAATGAGATAATTAAAAAACAAATTGATCCGGTTAAAGTTAATATTTATGAAAGGAGAAAGCCTGTAAAAAGTTTTTTTGTTTATAAAACAGGATCCAACATTTATGGAAACATAATGAAGATGAGAGTTTCATCAAAACCATTTATTGTCTATGTTCCCGGTTATGAAGATAATATAGGTGCCAGTTTCGTAGTTAATGAGTTGTTCTGGATGCCA
The DNA here is from genome assembly GCA_003155705.1 of Bacteroidales bacterium. Lineage (GTDB taxonomy): Bacteria > Bacteroidota > Bacteroidia > Bacteroidales > VadinHA17 > LD21. The sequence continues at coordinate 66,434 of PMEC01000144.1, read as the reverse complement.
TATATGGTTTTTAATCTTCTCCCTTCCCAAATTTCTTCTGTCAGGCTTGAAAACTTACAGGATTCCTCTTCCTCATTTATAATTAATTGCGGTAAAAAAGAATTATTACTTTCTGATTTGAAAAAGGATATTTCAGGTTGGGATACCTCAAAGGTCAAAAGATACCTGACTTATTACACTGCAATTCCATTCGAATCATGGGCTTTTGATCTTTCAGATAATGAAAAAAACAGTATTGAGGCGGGCATACCTCAATACCGGATAACAGTAAAACAATCTGATGGAAAGGAAATTATTCTCAGAGTGTGGGAGAGGCTGAATTCAGTGAATGAAAGCAGAATGAAGGATAGTGACAGAGTATGGGCAAAAACTAATCAAAGGGATGAAATCTTCATTATGAGGTACTTTGATCTTGACCCTATCCTGAAAAAGAGAGGTTATTTCTTTAAGGATTAAAATATTTGTTTGATGATTAATGTTTTTTTTGTAATATTGATAATTCTGAATTGAGGGCAAATGTTGCTTCATTTCAGATAGTTGGAATAAAATATTTAATTGGTGATTCCATTAACAAACCTAAACACGACGTCAATATGAAATTTGTAGTATCAAGTACCGAGCTTCTAGGTCATTTACAGGCCATAAGCAGGGTTATCAGTTCGAAGAATACCTTGCCGATTCTTGATAATTTCCTTTTCAATTTAGGTAAAAATGAACTGGAAATTACAGCCTCAGATCTTGAATCGACGCTAATAACAAAGATGAAGTTGGAAAATGCCGATGGCGACGGATCAATTGCAATTCCTGCAAGGATTTTACTTGACACACTTAAAGAGTTTTCCGTGCAGCCCCTGACTTTTGATATCAACATGGAGACACTTGCCATTGTTATAAGTTCCGAGAATGGAAAGTTTAGTGTTGTGGGCCAGAACGGAATTGATTTCCCAGTTCTGCCATTAATTAAAAAAGAGAAGAAGTTTTCTTTTAACATAAATGCCGATGTGATGCTGGCGGGTATAACAAAGACTCTCTTTGCAACTGCTGATGATGAGCTCCGGCCTGTAATGGGAGGGATCTTCGTTGAAGCTTCTGCAGATAAAATTACTTTTGTTGCCTCCGATGCACATAAGCTTGTAAGATATCAGAGAACAGATACACATGCTGATGAAAGTTCTTCATTTATTCTTCCTAAGAAACCTGCATCACTCCTAAAAAATATACTTCCGAGAGAAGAGGGTCCGGTCTCGGTCGAGTTTGATGATAAGAATGCTTTTTTCTCACTATCAGATTATAAGGTAGTGTGCCGTCTGGTTGAGGGCAATTATCCCAATTATAATTCCGTTATACCACGCAATAACCCAAGGAAAATAACAATCGACAGGGTTGAATTTTATAATACCCTTAAAAGAGTATCCGTATTTTCAAACCAGGCAAGTAATCTGGTCAAGCTTCAGTTGACCGGAAATCAGGTTATGGTTTCAGCTCAGGATCTTGATTTCTCAATCTCTGCATATGAACGAATAAAATGTCAATACGAAGGAGAGGAGATGGAGATAGGTTTCAAATCGGTATTCCTGCTTGAAATCCTGGCAAACCTTTCATCCCAGGATGTTATGATTGAGCTGGCTGATCCAACCCGAGCCGGACTTATTCTTCCTGCAGTATCTGAAAATGAATCGGAGGATGTGCTGATGCTGCTTATGCCTATGATGATAAACGCCTGATATGCAACTTAACCTGAAGCGTTCCCTGGCTTTTATTGATCTCGAAACAACAGGTATAAACATTTCCAGTGACCGCATTGTAGAAATTTCCGTTCTTAAAATTATTCCGGGAGGTAAAGAGGAATGGATGGTTTCAAGGGTCAATCCTGAAATGCCGATTCCTCCAAAATCAACTGCTATTCATGGAATAACAGACGCCGACGTAGTTTCATCACCCACTTTTAAAGAGATAGCAAAAAACCTTGCCACTTTCCTTGAGGGTTGCGACCTTGCAGGATATAACGCACTGAAATTTGACATTCCGGTTCTTGCCGAGGAGTTCCTGAGAGTAAATGTTGATTTCAACTTCTTAAAAAGAAAATATGTGGATGTGCAGGTGATCTTTTTTAAAAAAGAACAACGGACACTTTCGGCTGCTTACCAGTTTTATTGCAATAAGATAATTAAAAATGCACATAGCTCAAAGGCTGATACTCAGGCAACTTATGAAGTTTTAAAAGCTCAGCTTGACATGTACACAGATCTTGCCAATGATGTTGAAAAACTCTCGGAATTCAGTGCACATAATACAAGTGCTGATTTTGTCGGAAGAATAATTTATGATGAAAGCGGTGTGGAGACTTTTAATTTTGGAAAGTACAAAGGGAAGACAGTCGAACAGGTTTTTAAAGATGATCCGGCATATTATTCATGGATGATGAATGGAGATTTTCCTCTTTATACCAAGAAGATAATAACAGAGATAAAGCTCAGGAATTTTGGCAAAGCCTGACAGATGAAGATCATTTGCATTGGACTTAATTACAGGAAACATGCTTTGGAAATGGGTAGACCTTTTCCAGTTGAGCCAGTTGTTTTTCTTAAACCCGATTCCTCTATTATCAAGAATAACAAACCATTTTTTCTTCCTGATTTTTCAAAGGAGATTCATTATGAGGTAGAGGTCGTTATTAAGATAAGTAAGCTTGGGAAAGGCATATCCGCAAAATTTGCCCATCGCTATTTTGATGAAGTTACGGTCGGAATTGATATCACAGCCCGTGATCTTCAGAACCAGTTCTCAAAAAACGGACTGCCCTGGGAGTTATCTAAATGCTTTGATGGAGCGGCTCCGCTGGGCAAATTCGTGTCCACCCGTACTATAAAAGACATACAGGATATTAATTTCATGCTGGAGATAAATGGCAATAAGGTTCAGGAAAGTAATACCTCAGATATGATATTCAGTATCAATGATATAATAGCGTACGTTTCAAAGTTTTTCACACTAAAAACCGGTGATCTTATTTTTACCGGTACTCCCTCCGGTGTCGGAGCCCTTCACAGGAATGATAACCTGGTTGCTTATCTGAATAATAAACCTTTGTTAGATTTTGTAATAAAATAGTTCAACTCTGGTTTACTACACATTGCCTTGAAACGATTCAGATAATTCATGATCCAATTCAGCAAAGTACCACCGTATAAGTGGATCGGGGTAATCAATTTCATGTAATTTAATGTTTGCTTCTGGTGGTCTTTTTTTCAGGATGTTATCAATAATCTCTGCTACTCCGCAGTGGCCGCAAACAGATTTATTATCAAATCTATACGATGAAGCCTGTTGCTCATAGGAGTTAAAGAATGAACATATAATGGAATATCTTTTGATATGTTTTTCAATTAATTCACTCATGAATCCATAAGTTCGGAGAAAATTCTGAAACCTGTTTTCACTGTTCTCAATTATCTGGCGGCCAATGTCCTGCATGGCTGATCCCCTGGTGATGTAAATTTCAAGATACCTGTAAATGCCGATGAAACCGAAAGCGTCAAGATCATCTGCAACCGATAAAATCGTCAGGAGATCATAGGGTTGATTTGTAAAAGTATACTCTTTATTATCATGTTGTTCAATAGCCTGAAGCACTTCTGAGAAGGTATCAGATGATAGATTATTCTCCGATAAGAATTTCTCGCAAACCCTCCTTCCCTCAATGCCATGTCTCGGTCCTGGATCAGCAGACATCCCCGAATCATGAAGAAAGCAGGCAATTAACAGCTTGTCGGTAAGGGACTCATCGATCTTAAACCCATGATCATTAAGGTGATGCAGAATTTCTTTTGCATATTTCCACACACGCTTGTGATGATCTATTCCATGTGAAGGGAGAATTGAGATATCAAAGATCTTTATAAAGAATTCTTCAAGAAGATTTTTATACCTCATTTCTGAAGATGCAATCTTGTCGGAAAGGAGCATTGAACATATGAAATAAAAAAAGCAAAAGAGATTTGCCTTTTGCTTCCGTTAAAGTGATAAAGGCAGTGAATAATCAGACAATCATTTTCTTAGCCATATCCAGTATAGTTGTATCTTCGATAGTTACTATACCTCCGTCAGGGCCTTTCTCAAAATGTATTCCCGCACTCTCTCCTTTTTCGAAATTCCAGCCACCGAAATAGTTCCTGACAGTGTCCTCATTTAAATCAAGTTTGGCTGCAATTTTCTTCATACTACCTGACGGTAACTGATCTTTAATCTTCCTTAATTCGTTAAATGTAAGTGTTTGTGCCATTTTATTCTTTCTTTAGCCTTCTATATTATACTTCATTAAGCATCAGAATTCAAAGGTAATCAATAAAATTCAGAATGGAAAATTGTTTGACTGCTTTATTATTTATGGAGAATATTCGAGGAAGTAGGTAGTAGTAAGTGTGATTGTCTGGTTATCAGATCTTTGACATATCCTTGATTATACTTTACTCATCAATTCCAGGAATAGATCAATAGCCTTTCTCTTGTCATTATTCAGGTCAAAATTCATATTTTTTGTTAGATAAATGAACAGATCCTCACCGCGGATGGTCCCTGTTTTCCCATATTTTTCAACAACCTCAGGTATATTCCTGACTCCGGTACCAAGGGCAATATTGAATTCCTCAATGAATTTTTCATCGAGCTTCTTATTAGCTGTCCAGCATGCAAATGCGAAGGGAAGACCTGTGAATTTGTACCATTCTTCCGCAAGATCTATTTTGTACCTGAATTTGTTTTCAAACTCAAAACACCGGTCACCAATCAAAACAATAGCTTCAGTATCAGATATACCAGCAAAGTCGAACTGTTCTGAAGTGTTATTCCAAAGGAATTCTTTTTTCCATGAGTTTTTAGCAAGTATTCTGGCAAGGTTTATTGAAGAGCGAGACCTGTAGTCCAGGTTTATAGTCTTTATTTTCTCAAAAGGGCAGTTGCTAAGGAGCATCACGGTCCGGACTTTTCCATAAGCACCAAGGCAATAGTCGGTAATTATATAATACTTTTTCATTGCAGGAAGCGCCGCCACTGGTATAAGACCAATATCAACCTGGCCGCTTATCAACTTTGAAGCGCAGTCGGCCGGATGATCAGTAGTAAGTATGATTTTTTTATCAAATCCTGTTTCAGTCAGACCATATATAAAGGGATATGTATTGGCGAAATTGACTGCGGAGATCCTTATTTTTTCAACAGACATTATGTTTTCTTAATAGTATAAAATTATAAGATGAATTCAATTTTTTTACAACATCTAAAATACTATTTTTGTCATACATTAATTAAAAATTGACAAACCAAACTGATATTAATGGATTTAAATTCTCTTTCTGCTATATCACCGGTCGACGGTAGATACAGGCAAAAGACCGAAGAACTTTCTGCATTTTTCTCGGAATACGGACTTATCAGATACCGTCTCATGGTGGAGATTGAATACTTCATTGCTCTTTGTGAGATCCCGCTGCCTCAGCTTTCAGATTTTAATAAGAACAGCTATGAAGAATTGAAATCTGTTTATAAGGATTTTGAAATTGTTGATGCTGAGAAAATTAAAGAGACTGAGAAAATAACCAACCACGATGTTAAAGCCATAGAATATTTTATTAAGGAGAAATTTACAGCACTTGGTCTGGATAAGTGGAAAGAGTTTGTTCATTTCGGGCTGACATCACAGGATATAAATAATACTGCCATACCATTATCTCTTAAAGATGCCGTGAGTAATATTTATATGCCTCTGCTTTTTGAAGTGAGAGAAACGCTAGCTTCCATGGCACATGAATGGAAGGATATTCCAATGCTGGCAAGAACTCATGGGCAGCCTGCCTCACCAACCAGGCTTGGAAAAGAAATTGCAGTTTTTATTGCCAGGATAGATGAACAGACAAAATATTTCACCCAGATTCCTTACTCAGCAAAGTTCGGAGGAGCAACAGGCAATTTCAATGCACATAAAGTTGCCTACCCTGAAATTGACTGGGTTAATTTTGCTGATAGCTTTGTAAATGATACACTGGGTCTTATACGTTCTCAACCCACAACCCAGATTGAACACTACGATAATCTTGCTGCACTCTTCGATAATATTAGAAGGATTAATGTGATACTTATTGACTTATGCCGGGATTTCTGGTCCTATATTTCTTTCGAATATTTTAAGCAAAAAGTCAAAAAAGGTGAAATTGGTTCATCTGCAATGCCTCATAAAGTCAATCCGATAGATTTTGAAAATGCTGAAGGAAACCTGGGTTATGCGAATGCAATATTTAGCCATTTTTCGGAAAAGCTCCCAGTGTCCAGACTCCAGCGCGATCTTACAGATTCAACTGTAATCCGAAATATCGGGGTTCCGATCGGCCATACAATTATTGCATTCAATTCGCTGTTAAAAGGGTTAAACAAGCTTATCCTGAATGAGGAAAAGATAAAAGCTGACCTGGAAGATAACTGGGCAGTAGTTGCGGAGGCTATTCAGACAATTCTCAGGAGGGAAGGATATTTAAATCCTTATGAAGCACTTCTTAGCCTTACAAGAACTAACCAGAAGATCACCCGGGAATCAATAAATCAGTTCATAGAATCTCTAGATTTGACAGAAGACCTGAAAATGGAACTGAAAGCAATAACACCTTTTAATTACACAGGAATTTAATTAAGACATAAAACCTAATGAAAAACGTCAGAATCCTTCTTGGATATTTGGCTCCGTTTAAATTGCAGGCTTTTAAAAATGTGATATTTAATGTATTAAGTGCGTTTTTTGCTCTTTTTGTAATTACATTGATAAAACCTTTTCTGGGAATATTGTTTAATGACCCTTCCGTTACCGCGGAATTAAGTAAAAGCGCTCTCAGCATAAATTCACTCGGAAATCTGGAGGATGTCTTCCTTTCAAAATTTGTTATGGAATACGGCAAATTGACGGCTCTTATTCTTGTATGCATTTTTGTCGTAGTTGCAAGTTTATTTAAGAACGGGTTTATTTTTCTTGCTTATAACAGCATGGCATATATGCGGGCAGGAACAGTGAGGAACCTGAGAAAAAAAATGTACGACAAAATTCTCAGGTTGCCGTTATCCTATTTCAGTGATGCCAGAAAAGGGGACGTAATGACCAGGATCTCAAACGATGTTCAGGAAATAGAATTATCTGTAATGTCTTCTCTTACAATCATGTTCAGGGATCCTTTGTACATTCTGATATTCCTCCTTTACCTTATGATCACTAGTTTCCAGCTTACACTTTTTGCCTTGATTATGATGCCAATAAGTGTCTGGTTGATAAGTAAAGCAAGTAAAACATTAAAATCATCCTCCTTTGCTGGTCAGCAGAGCCTGGGCAGTCTTTTATCTGTAGTTGAAGAATCTCTTTCAGGATTGCGAATCATTAAGGGTTTCAATGCAGAGGAGAAAATGCAGAAACAGTTCGGAGACACTAATGAGAAATATTCTAAAATCTTCAAAAGAGTTGCAAGAAAGGCTTACCTGGCCTCTCCGCTCAGCGAATTTTTGGCGACTATTGTAATAATGATACTGATGTATATTGGGGCCAGGATGGCTCTGAATGGTGCTGGGAATATGTCTCCCTCTAAACTGATAACCTTTATTGCAGTTTTTTCACAGATTATTCCTCCGGCCAAAAACATTACAACTGCCTCCTTTATGATCAAAAAAGGAATGGCATCGATCGACAGGCTAAATCAGGTTCTTGATGCTGAAGAAAAAATTTCTGAGAAGGCGAATGCAATACCTGTCAGTGGGTTCAATGAATCTATTGAATTCAAAAACGTCTCATTTGCATATAATTGTGAACCTGTTCTGAAAGATATAAGTTTTAAAATCAAGAAAGGTCAGACAGTTGCAATTGTTGGAAAATCAGGAGCTGGAAAATCGACCCTTGTTGATCTTTTACCAAGATTCATGGATGTTGACAAAGGAAGTGTTCTAATTGATGGAGTTGATATTCGTGATATGAAAATAAAGGACCTTCGTTATTTGATGGGGATTGTAAGCCAGCAGCCAATTCTTTTTAATAACTCGTTCAAAGAAAACATTGCTTTCGGTGTCGACGAAATATCAATGGATAAAGTAGAAAGTGCGGCAAGGATAGCACATGCCCACGATTTCATAATTGAGACAGAACAAGGCTATGAAAATATTATCGGTGAAAGCGGAAATAAGCTTAGTGGCGGGCAAAAGCAAAGGATAAGTATTGCCAGGGCTATTATGGCAAACCCTCCAATTCTGATCCTTGATGAGGCGACTTCAGCCCTGGATACCGAGTCTGAAAGGTTTGTTCAGGATGCAATATTAAAACTCATGGAAAACCGTACATCAATAGTTATCGCTCATCGTCTTTCAACAATTCAACATGCTGATTTTATTCTTGTTATAGATGATGGAAGACTTGTTGAAACCGGAACACACAATGAGCTTATTAAAATTGAAAACGGGATTTACAGGAAGCTTCATAGTTTTCAGGCACTGTGACGTTTAGATGGGGAGAATGGGAGAATGGGAGAAAAGGTGAGAGGTTATCATAAAACCTGCCTGGTTCGAGATAAATTTACGTGGATAAATTTCTAAAAGGAATGATGATAAAACGAAATATTCTGAAATTTCTGTCAGCAATTTTTTTATTGATTGGTATATCAGCTCAGGCGCAAGTTCAAAAGCATACATTTACACTTGGTACTTCTGATTTCATCCTCGATGGAAAACCATTTCAGATAATAAGCGGGGAAATGCATCCCGCCAGAATTCCTGAAGAGTATTGGCGTCACAGGATAAAGATGGCTAAAGCGATGGGTTGCAACACAATAGCAGCTTATATTTTCTGGAATTACCAGGAACCTTCCGAGGGAGTTTACAATTTTTCAACCGGGAACCATAATATCAGTAAGTTTATCAAAATTGTCCAGGAGGAGGGCATGTGGCTTATCCTGAGACCCGGTCCCTATGTATGTGCCGAATGGGAGCTTGGTGGTATACCTCCTTATCTTCTTCGTATTCCTGATATTAAGGTAAGATGTATGGATCCGCGATATATGCAGGCAGTTGAAAAATACATTGGTAAACTTGCTGCAGAGATTAAGCCTTATCAGATTTCAAACGGTGGACCGATCATTTTACTTCAGGTTGAAAATGAATATGGCAGCTTTGGGAATGACAGGAATTATATGGCACGGCTTAAAGAAGCCTGGCATCAAAATGGCATTAATATACCTTTTTTCACCGGTGATGGGGCAACAACTTTTATGCTTGAAGCAGGATCGCTTCCAGGTTGTGCCGTCGGTCTTGATTCCGGAGGTTCACTGGCTGACTTTGTGCTTGCAAACAAAATGAATCCCGGCGTTCCTGTTTTCAGCAGTGAAACCTATCCGGGATGGCTCACGCACTGGGGAGAGAAATGGGCAAGACCCGATACAGCAAACCTTCTAAAAGAGATTAAGTTCCTCATGGACAATAAGAAATCATTTAATCTTTATGTTATTCATGGCGGAACAAATTTTGGTTTTACAGCCGGAGCTAATTCCGGAGGGAAAGGGTATGAACCTGATATAACAAGCTATGATTATGATGCTCCGATAAATGAACAGGGAATTGCTACACCCAAATACCTAGCTTTAAGAAAACTATTAGGATCTTATCTCCCGAAAAGTGAGACGCTTTCTCCTATACCTGATCCAATTCCTGCAATTGAGATACCATCAGTTAACCTGGAAGCTTTTACTTCGGTCTGGGATAATCTTCCTATTCCTCAGAGATCGGTTCAACCAAAACCCTTTGAAGCTTATGGACAGGATTGGGGATTCATCGTTTATAAAACCACTCTTATCGGGCATAAAAAAGGTAAGCTTGTTGTTTCTGATATTCACGACTATGCCACTGTCTTTCTGAACGGAGAATATATCGGAAAACTTGACAGGCGGGAAGGTCTGAATACCATTAATATTCCAGAAAGCAACGTAGCATATCCGGTTCTTGAAATATTTGTTGAAGCGATGGGCCGGATTAATTTCGCACAATATCTGATTGACAGGAAGGGGATTACTGACAGGGTCACGCTTAATGGAATGACTCTGATGAATTGGGATGTTTATAACCTTCCGATGGATGAAAAATATATTTCAACTCTAAAACCTTCAGAGAAGCAACAGACAAAAAACGGGATCTTTTTTAAAGGTGTATTTAATACTGAAAAAACAGGAGATACTTTTTTTGACTTTACAAATTATCAGAAAGGAATTATCTGGATTAATGGACATAACCTAGGCAGGTACTGGAATATTGGCCCGCAAAAAAGGCTGTTTTGTCCTGCCTCATGGCTAATGACCGGAGAAAATGAAATAGTCGTTTTTGATCTTCATCAGACAGAGGCGAAAGCAGTGAACGGTTATAAGACAATTGAATAACTGAGGACTGAGGTGTGAGGAAGAAAACTTATAGTAAAAGACAACACGACATAAAGACATAAAGACCGAATGATAACCAGACCTACAGACAATCAGACCATCAGACCATCAGACAATCAGACCATCAGACAACCAGACAACTAATTTCATTTAATATGAGGAAAGTAATATTCATTTTGTTTTTCATTGCAATATCAATGGCTATAATTGCACAGAATACCTGGACAAATGTTGTAAGTAATGGAGCAGACCGGACCGGAAAGACCAAGTGCACCGAAATAATTAATAATCTGATTGAAAAGCTGGCTTCTGAAGGAGGAGGAACACTNNTATTAAATTTTCAGATGATTTCGATGATTATCTTCCGATGGTTCCTTCGAGATGGGAGGATGTGAGAGTAAAAAATTTCAAATCACAAATCTATGCTTACCAGTGTGAGAATATAGCAATAAAAGGAGGAGGACACCTTGAAGGACAGGGTAAGAAATGGTGGGATTTCATGAGAACCGCCTCTTCAAAACAGCAACCTGAAAGCAAGTGGCAGGAGATTTTTAAGAAGGAAAATGCTGATCTTCTTGCCAAAAATCCATACATCAGTTCAAAAAATAATTTCCTTCGTCCTCCTATGGTTACGACTTATGAATGTAAAAATGTATTGATTGAAGGAGTAAGTTTCTCCAATCCTCCATTCTGGACAATTATGCCGGCGTTTACTGATAATCTTACTGTTACGGGAATTACAGTTGAAAACCCGAGCAATTCTCCTAATACTGATGGTATTGATCCGTCATCATGCAGGGATGTCCATATTTCCAACAGCCATTTTAGTGTAGGGGATGATTGTATCGTAATCAAGTCGGGCCGTGATGAAGATGGACGTGAAGCAGCAAGACCAACTGAAAACATTACAATAACCAATTGTACAATGCTTAAAGGTCATGGTGGTGTTGTAATAGGAAGTGAAATGAGCGGAAATGTCAAGAGAGTAACGATCTCGAATTGTGTTTTTGAAGGAACGGATCGTGGTATAAGGATAAAAACTGTTCGGGGAAGAGGTGGTGTTATTGAAGATATCCGTATTTCCAATGTCTTGATGTATAACATAGTAAATGAAGGCATACTAATTACTTTACGTTATCAGTCAACTAAACCTGAACCATTGTCAGAGAGAACTCCTTCGGCAAAAAACATACAGATTTCCGGCGTAACGGTAAGAGGCGCTGAAAGGCCGATTGCTATTTATGGTCTGGAAGAGATGGCAGTTTCACAGGTATCATTTAATGATATTCAATCTGTTACAAGAAGAGGAATTCTTCTCGAAAATGCTGCCGATATAAGTTTCCATGATATGCGAATGGAGATCAAAGAGGGCAGCGCTCTTGAAGCAAAAGACACAAAAGGGATCAGCTATGATAGAGTAACGGTGACCTCAGCAGTTCAGGATCAGCCTTATCTCAAATTGGTTAACTGTCAGAATGTTAGAGTCACAAATTGTTTTCAATCAGAAACAATTCCTCTTTTCATTAATGAAGATGAAAAGAGCTCAGATTTCTATATAATGAATAATATTTTTCCAGGAACGACCGAACTTGTCAGTAAAAAAGGGAAGAATTATTTTATCGATTATAACATGATAAAGAAATAGCAGTTGTCTTATTCAATCTCAGATTTATTGATTATGATGAGGAAATTATTTGTGTTCATTTCACTTTTGGTAGTTTGTTTAGTTCATTGTAAAGGACAGGTTTCAGAATCTGCTAAACAAAAATGGTCGACAAGGATGGCTAATTCTGTTATGCTGAGAGCTGACAGCCTTATTCATCATCTGGGTGTGACTAATCCAAAATGGTCATACGATGTTGCTTTTCTGGGTATGGCTATCGATAAGCTTGGCAGTATTGATCCGAAATACTCAGATTATATGGAGGACTGGGTGAACTACTTTGTTAATGAAGATGGTTCAGTAAAAGACTACAAACCAGATGAATATAATCTTGACCGGATTTATCCGGCTAATAATATCCTGATTCTTTACAAAAGAAAAGAAAACCCAGTTTACAAAGTTGCTCTTGATGGATTTGTAAAACAGATGGAGACACATCCCAAAACCCTGTCAGGAGGTTACTGGCATAAAAAGATATATCCCTGGCAGATGTGGCTTGATGGGATCTTCATGGCTTCACCTTATCTGGCACGTTATGCTAAAGAGTTTAATGACCCAAAGTGGTTTGATATAGTAACTTTCCAGGTAAAACTTATATATTCCAAAACTATTGATGAAAAGACAGGATTGATGGTTCATGCATGGGATGAAAGTCATTCGCAGAAATGGTGTGATCCAGCCACAGGAAAATCACATTGGCCATGGAGCCGTTCAATGGGCTGGTATACGATGGCAATAGAAGATATTCTCGAATATCTGCCGCAAAATCATCCTGACAGGGACAGCCTTATTTTGATCCTTCGGAAAACCTGCGATGCTCTTCTGAAAGTCAGTGATCCTCAGACGGGATTATACTACCAGGTTCTTGATCAGGGTAAAAGAGAAGGCAACTACCTGGAAGGTTCAGGCTCGGCGATGTTTACTTATGTATTTGCAAGAGGGGCTCATAATGGTTACCTGGATAAAAAATACCTTGATATTGCAAACAAAAATTTCGACAATATCATCAGAGAATTCATAAGGGCTGATAAAAACGGACTTGTTTCGATGATAAATATCTGTGCCGTTGGCGGTCTTGGCGGCAATCCATACAGAGACGGATCATTTGAATACTATATTACTGAAAAACGACAGGATAATGATCCGAAAGGTGTTGCTCCGTTTATTCTGGCTGCTATTGAGTTAGGGAGATAACATCCCCGGCTATTGAGTTTTTTTACATCCCCCTGTCCACTTTGAAAGGGGGAAATTTCTTATAAACCTAACTTTATAGATTTTCAACACTTCAACACTTCAACCCCTTTCAACCTTTCTATTTGATTTCGAACAACCTGCAGATGTGCCTGTTATAAATGTTTTCGTAGACACATTTTGAAACAGTTTTTTCGTTTTTATCAAGTAGTTTAAAATATTCATCCATTTTTAAAGCAGCCAGCTTATAAGCTACATGGATAAGTTGACGCATATTTGGATTATATGATTTGTTTCCCTGGACATGCCTGATAGAATCTGCAAATTTTGTACTATCCCATTGCGAAACCACATTTTTGGATGGGAGGGAGGTACGGTCAATATCTATTACATCAGCGTATGGAGCACATAACTCATCTATTTTATCAAGAGATTTTGAATATATATCTTTCACAAAGGTTAGTGCCTCACCTCCGGATTCGGCCAGTCCGATTACTTCCTCCAGCCAGGTTGTTCCTGCAGTTTTGAGGTGTATCCCTTTGTTGTGTTTTTTAATAAGATTACCGATATGTTGATAGATAGCAAACTTATCTGACCCTGAATGGACACTCATTTTAAGGTTTTCCGGCAAACCAAATTCTTTTATTGCAAAACTGATCACCATTAAGTCCGATTCAAATTCTGTTGCAAATTTCAGAGGATCACCAACATAATCGACACCCTTGTTAAATCTCCCTGAAAATTTTGGTGCAACTGTCTGTAATGGAATTTGTTCGGATCCAAGCATCTTAAGAATGAAGAATAGTTCTACGGGAGTCTGTGGAAGAGGCACTTCATCCATGGAAATCTCGGTGACAAAATTTCCCTTCCCCTTTGAACTTTCAATTTTCCGATAAATCTCGCCGGCTTTTTTGGCTGCAAAGAGATATTTCTCTGCAATCTCAAGGAGTTGCGAATCAGATATTTTGAATGGTTCTTTGATGCCGGGGATCTGAAGTTTCACTGAGTACTTTTCAACGGTTTTAATGAAATTCTGTATCTCCTTCTCATCAGCTTTTTTCCCAATATATGAAGCCACATCAATTGTGAAGAAATCAGAACCAGGGATAAATCTGTCAACCGTATCAATATTAATATGATCGGCATCAACAAAATATGGTTTGGTAAAGGCAAGATTTTTTGTCACAGTATCTGCTTCTTTTCTGACATCGCCCGGCTCTGTCCCTATTGTGATATGCTCGCGATTGGATTTATTCCATACGGGTGTTATTTCAATACCTTTTTTCCCGGCTTCGATAATTGCCATGAGCTGAGCATTCCCCTGATGTCCAAACCTGTCTCCAAGACCTATTGAATATTTCCCAAGTGCTTTCATTCTAATTTGTTATTGGTTTAATTTGAAATAATTAATAGTTATGATAAAAAGAAATCAACGTTTTCAGATGTAACAATATCGACAGGAAGGTATTCCATTTTTTCAGGAACTTTNNGAAGCAACCTGATATGATCTGGATCCTGAAATAAATATAGAACCTATTCCCGGATTTTCTTTAAATATTCTGTCTATTTCAATTCTGACATTTTTCGGTGATGGATCAGCGATATTAACATCCAGCTTTTTCCCTTTATTGTTTCCTGATTTCTGGAAATAGCTCAGGAAACCCTGTGTACGGTTGTTGAGGTGATGTACATTCTGCAAATTCCTGGCTATATTGATAACAAGGATGTCGCTGTACTCAGGTGTCACCATATCAAGAAGCTGTCCTGCCACTCTTCCGCTCTGAAAGATATCTTCCCCTGTATAAGCTAGAAAATTGGTGTTTTCAATGAATCCATCAACAAAAACATAGGGGATCTTTTCAGCATTTAATCTTGAACAAAATACTATTGATTCTGATTTGAAGATAGGGGCCAGAAGTACTCCGTCGGGTCTCAGATTCAGAACGCTGGTGGTCTTTTTTTGAAAGTCGTTCTCATTTTGCATATCAAAAGTAACCTGACTCAATGTTACAGGAAACGGATCAAGTTCCTCGAGGGCTCTCAACATTCCTACCCGGTGTTTTAGCCAGAATGAATTGTCTTCAGTTGGTTCGGGAAGCAGTGACACCAGGTGAAAACGTTTTTTCAATTTTAAAACCTGTGCCATCAGGTTGGGTGAATAGTTGGTCTCTTTAAGAATTCTTTGCACCTTGAGCCTGGTCTTTTCAGCAACTTCACCTCTGGCATGTAATACTCTATCCACTGTACCTATTGATACACCGGCAAGTTTTGCAATATCTTTTATTCTTGTTTTTTTTGACGGCATAATCAACTATTGAAAGCCAGAATATTTTTAGCTAAATTTTAAAGCTGATCTGCCCATTAAATTATTCTTCAACAGGCAGATCAGACTTTCATTTTGATTGTCTGAAAATAAAAACTCATAAAAGTTTTTATTTTTCAGCTCTTCTATAAATCAGTAATTGGTTTATGTCTTGGCACCAGAGTTTTAATCAAAGTCCATGCAATTAAATATCCAAGAGCACAGATCATAAACATAATAAGGTAAGCCGTTTTGGGAGTAGCCTTAAATACATCGTTTAACCTACCGCTAATCAGCTGAATTATAATGCCTCCGATTCCGCCGGCCATTGTTCCGATTCCTGTGATAGATCCAATAGCTTTTTTGGGAAACATATCAGAGACTGTTGTAAATAAGTTTGCAGACCAGGCCTGATGAGCTGCTGCGGCAATACAGATAACTGTTACGGCAAGATACATGGCTGCTGTGCCAAATCTGGCTGTATCTCCAAAATACTGAGCTGTCAGAACAATCGTCGGGAAAAATGCAATTATTAACATAGTTCTCATCCGGGCCTTATACACAGGCATACCTCTGTTTATGAGGAACAACGGGATACTTCCTCCTGTGATACTTCCTAAAATTGCCATTCCATATACAATGAATGTTGGCCATCTTACCTGATGAGTGGTCATACCGAATTGTTTGATAAGATAATCAGGCAGCCAGAATAAATAAAACCACCAGACTCCGTCAGTCATAAATTTGCCAATGGTGAATGACCATGTCTGACGGTATTTAAATAGTTTCATCCAGGGAACTTTGGCCTTATCTTCTGTTTGAATTTCTTCAGCTACATCATCACTATGGATGTAGTCAAATTCAGGTTTTGAAAGGCGAACCTGTTTTGTGGGAGGATTGTAAAGCCAGAACCAGAATATCAGCCATAGAAATCCTACTGCACCCGTAATTAGAAAGGCCATCTTCCATCCGGTTGCATTTCCGAAATACAACAGGCACCATGGTACAAAAAGTGCTGCAGCCATTGCTCCCATACTTGTTCCACTGTTAAAGATGCTGGTGGCAAGGGCCCGTTCCTTTTTCGGGAACCATTCGGTTACTGTTTTTTGTGATGCAGGAAAAACTCCGGCTTCACCAACGGCGAAGAGACTTCGGATGAAGATATTCATCGAAAGTGTCCCTCCGGCCAGAGCGTTTACCATGCCAAATACTGACCAAACAATCAGGGCAATTGCCAGGCCAAGCTTTGTTCCGATTTTGTCAATGAACCATCCTACGTAAATGGATACCAGGGCATATACTCCTAAAAAGAAGGATGTCAGATATGAGAAATCTGCATTTGTCCATCCAAAACCACCCTGATCTATAGCTGTGCAAAAAAATGGTTTCAGATAGCTGATTACCTGTCGGTCCATGTAGTTAATGGTGGTTGAGAATAGCAGAAGAGTTATAATAACCCATCTGTAATTGCCAATCCTTGTTTTAGCGTTCTCCATAAGAATGAAATTATTTGGTTAATTTGAAATAGTTATACGTTATAGGTCGAAGAAGAAGTTGTTCCTCCACGTCCAGTCCAGTTGGTATGGAAGAATTCTCCTCTGGGTTTATCTGTACGTTCATAGGTATGTGCTCCGAAATAGTCGCGCTGAGCCTGGAGCAGGTTAGCGGGAAGTTTTTCACATCTGTAACCGTCAAAATATCCTAGTGCTGAAGAAAGAGCAGGAACAGGAATACCGTTCAAAGCGGAAGCTGCTACCACATTTCTCCAGCCATTCTGCGCTTTTTCAACTTTCTCTTTAAAGAAAGGATCAAGAAGCAGGTTTGTGATATCAGGATTATTTTCAAAAGCTTCCTTTATTTTTCCGAGGAATGCAGATCTTATAATGCAACCTCCACGCCACATGAGGGCTATACCACCATAGTTCAGCTTCCAGCCATATTCTACAGCAGCTGCCTTCATCAGGGCATAACCCTGCGCATATGAAACAATTTTAGAGGCATATAACGCTTCTTTAATATTATTTATGAAGCCTGATTTATCACCTTTATATACTTTTTCGGGACCATGAAGGATTTTTGAAGCATTGACACGT
Organism: Bacteroidales bacterium; assembly: GCA_003155705.1. Taxonomy (GTDB): domain Bacteria; phylum Bacteroidota; class Bacteroidia; order Bacteroidales; family VadinHA17; genus LD21. The sequence goes on along the minus strand of PMEC01000144.1, from coordinate 48,746 downwards.
TCTTCCTTAATAGCTGATAAACATCTTGAGAATACTGCTTCTCCAATCAAGGTCAGAGGAATACCAAGATCTAAAGCCGAAATGGCAGTCCATTTTCCGGTTCCTTTCTGCCCTGCTGTATCCAGGATTTTATCAACCAGTGGTTTTCCGTCACTGTCCTTATAAGCCAGGATATCCCTGGTAATTTCAATAAGATAACTGTTAAGTTCTCCTTCGTTCCATTCTTTAAAGATGAGGTGGATCTCATCTGCTGAAAGATGGAGCAAATCTCTCATGATCTGATATGCCTCTGTAATCAATTGCATATCACCATATTCAATTCCGTTATGAACCATTTTTACAAAATGGCCGGCACCATTTTCACCTACCCATTCGCAACACGGTGAGCCATCTTCGACTTTGGCAGCTATAGCCTGAAATATTGGTTTAATGATCGGCCATGCAGCTTTTGATCCTCCCGGCATAATTGAAGGACCTTTCAGAGCGCCTTCTTCTCCTCCTGAAACGCCTGTTCCGATATAGAGTAACCCCTTGCTCTCGACATAAGCAGTACGCCTGTTCGTGTCAGGGAAATGAGTATTTCCACCATCAATAATAATATCTCCCTTCTCAAGATGCGGAATAAGAGTCTCTATCATTTCGTCAACTGCAGATCCGGCTTTTATCATAAGCATTATTTTTCTCGGTCTTGCAAGTGATGCAACCAGCTCATCAATGGAATGGGCTCCGGTTATATTTCTATTTTTTGCTCTTCCCGCCAGAAAATCAACAACTTTCTGGGCTGACCGGTTATACACTGTAACCTGAAACCCCTTACTTTCCATATTGAGAACAAGGTTTTCACCCATTACGGCTAATCCGATTAATCCAATGTCAGATAATTTATTCATAATAAAGTAATTGTATTTTGTATTACTAATATTTTATTTCTCGTTTCTCGTTTCTCGTTTCTCGTTTCTCGTTTCTTATTTACTTCATTTAAATGTACAAAGCATTTAATTCCTTCCATAATATTCTTTAACAATCTCATCCATCACCTTACTGGTACGAGCTCCGGTTATACCTGTACTTATTGCAGATCCTTTGCCAGTCAGAGCCTCAACAATCTGCTTAATGAGATAATATTGAACATGCTGAGGGCGCTCATTGACAAATTCCTGTCTGGAAGATTTGATTGTTAAAACTATAGGTTCGAAGCTGAAAGTTGAAAATTTTATAGCTCCATTTTCCCCGAAGATCTCAATGGAATCTCTTTCAGAACCGGATGAAACACTGAAACACCATGTTCCTGTACCGGCAATGTTACCCGGGAAAAGAAATTCTGCCGACACATAATCTTCAGCTTTATAATTAGCAGCCTGGTTCAATGCAAAAGAATTAGTTTTTTGTATAGGACCAAACAGAAAATCAAGATAATCAAGCTGATGAGATGCCAGGTCGAAAAAGTGACCACCACCAGAAATGGTGGGATCGACCCTCCATGAAAGCTTCCCGGCTTGTTCATCCTCAGAAGGAGCTTTAAATAACTGTAACTGAACAAACCTTACTTTCCCTAGTAATCCGTTGTCAATAAACTCTTTGACTTTCAGAAATCCCGGAAGGGCTCTTCTGTAATATGCAACAAAAACAGGTACTTTGTACTTATTAGCGGCTTTGTTAATTTTATCGCATTCCTCATAGCTAACAGCCATCGGTTTTTCAATATAAACAGGCTTTCCGGCTTTTATAGCCATTATTGCGTATTCCGCATGATTACCGGGAGGGGTTGCAATATAAACTGCGTTAATATCAGAGTCGTTAATAAGGGCACTGGCATCTGTGTAGAACTTCGGCACCTTATGTCTTCTGGCATAATCTTCTGCCAATGCGGCATCTCTTCTCATAACTGCAACCAGTTGAGAGTCCTTCACCTTATTAAAAGCAGGACCGCTTTTAACTTCGGTTACATTGCCACAGCCAATAATGCCCCATTTAATCATTTATTTTCAGGATGGTTGATTAAATTTTATGAACATTCTTTTTCACGCTCCATAATCCCACAGCCGGATTAGCTATTAGATAGAATTCTTCTCCGTCAGCCAGTTTGTAGAAGCCGTCTTTCAGTAAATAAGGATTATATTTATTAAGCATTACTCCCAGGTCTGCATATTTAAAATTCACAGATTCAATTTCCTTGCGTGTTAAATGTCCCGGACAATATGTAATTGAAAATCTTCCCTCGGAGCTCCCATGTATCAGGTGTGCAGCTGCACTCAGGTTCTGTTTTAACTCATCATTTTCGCTGAGAGCTTTTAAAGTTGCAGGAGTTCCCCTNNGCAAGAACAATAAGTTCCCCTCCATCAGCCAGTGCCATACGAGTCCTGTATATACTTTTGTTTCCAAGCCAGGTACTTTTATACTCAGCAGGATCCAGATACACAACAACCTTCTTCAGTGGCTTTTCAAGCAAGGTGAAGTTCACTTTCAGGGAAAGATCGGCAGCGAGTCTGAAAACATCTTCATCATCTCCTATAAACAGACCTCTGGCCACAAGTTTACCGGTTTCATCACGTCCGATTACAGTATGTACATAAACAATAGGCAGGTGGTTAGTAAAATTTGCCGAAGCATAGTTGAGAAGTGATCTGACAGGATTATCTGCTATTCCCATAAGTCGTTCCATCCCATATACTGCCCCTATGAAATGACTTTTATTAATGCCTTCAGAGCCTCCGGTACCAACAAAAATATTCTTGTTATAATTGGCCATACCCATTACTTCGTGAGGTACAACCTGACCTACAGAAAGAATAAGGTCGTGTTTTCCGTTGAATATCAGCTTGTTAAGTTGGGCCGGCCATGGATAGTCAACTTTGCCTTCAGAAATCCTTGAAATAAAATCCCCTGGCACAACTCCAGCAGTCACAACATCCTTTCGCCAGTCATGTATCCTGAAAAGAGATTTTGGTACTCCTTTGTACATCTCATCAATCTCAGCATCGCTCATGTGAGTATGAGTTCCCAGGGCTGGAAGTATATCTGTCAGACTATCCTTATAGTACTGATAAATATAAGTTGTCATTTCCCCAGCCTTTGAATGGAACCTGGTGAAATCCGGAGGCACCGCGAGAACTTTTTTTCTTGAGCCCAGCTTTTCGAGAGCAATGAATAATCCTTTCTTCAAATCTCCTGATCCAAGAACAGTTTTTTCTGAACCCGCCTGAAAGTAAATCATTATATTTTCTTATTTATCAATATACCACAAAATGTCTGTGCACCTGATTGTAAAAAACCCATATCACCATTACACAAACATTCTTTAAATCAGAATGTTCTATTTCCAGTGAGGATGTTCCGGCAAATATGCTTCAAACTCTTTAATCAGCTTTTCTTCATAAACACCTTTGAATGTCCCGGCAAAGAATCTCTGCAGCCCTTCGTTAAAAAGTCTTTCCCACGATGCTTCTTCTTTACCGGGATTAACAGGGTAGAAGAGAACTCCGTTTGATTTGGCGGCTTTAAGATCACCATTTGCATCACCTATCATAAGTATTTTTTCATCAGGGTATTTGTCTTTTGCACCATATTTAAGATGCTCTCCTTTTGTTCCATGCTCCTGTCCGGCGATCATCCTGAGATAATGATCAATCTTGTTTTCTTCCCACTCTCGTTTTAGAGCTTCATAAGGAGTTTGAGAAACGACCATTATATCTGCCTTGGATTTCATCTTCTCGAGACATTCCTTAACGAACGGAAAAGGAGTAATCCCGAAAACAAGATTGGCTATGTCCTCATTAACTTTCAACGACCATTCAAGTGTCTGAGATATAAATGGATCATTTACTTCTGCAGCATATACTTTTAGAGTCGGATTACCCAGTTTGGTTTCTTTTTTAGTCCATTCAATCAACGGAGCAGCAGAAGGAACAGTAAAATTTCTTGCTTTTATTTCCGGACGAGTTGCTAAAAGCCTTAGAGTCTCACTAACCGCAAGGAAACGGTTGCATCCCCTGTTTGTGGAATAGAGGTTTACAAATTCCCATGTTTCGCGGGCATACTTTGAAACCGGCTGCATTTTAAAATATTTGATGAAGTTCGGACAGAAACATTCTTTCTGTTTAATCTCCATTGTATCAAATGCACATCCGTCAGAATCTATTCCAATAAAAAACTCTTTTTGTGGTTTAAGATTAAGTAATTGATCGTGTGGATTCATATTTCTTCCAATAATTATTTATCAAAAGCTTCGAGTTGATAATCAACAAGTTTTTTAGCTGCAAATTTCATTTCAAATTGTGAAAATCTCTGTCTGCCATTTATCAACGGAACGGATGGCCAGTCTTCACCAATCAAAGGTCTTACGTAAGCTAAGAATTCATCAGTGACATCATAACGGTTTGGAGCAATCCATTTTTCCGGGAATGTTCGTTCTGACAAGGCAACTTTTTCAAGCGGAACCTTATCGTATCTAACATTATATATAATACCAGGTTCTCTCAGGATGGTAGCCATCCAACCGTTTCCATCATTCAGTGCTATCTCAACCGCCTTTTGTCCGACTTTGTAAGCTTCATCGAGGTCGACAATAGAAGCATAAGAAGTTGTATGCCGCTGGTCAGTGCCCATTACCTGTCCCCGTGCTGCACCTCTTGCTTTTAATCCTTTACTGTTAAGGTAATTAACTACAGTCTGATAAACAGACATCTGACTCGATCCAAATGATGTATGTCCGAAAGCATCTTTTACTTCTCCAATTGCACCTGCGTCGAACCCCTCACTGATAACTACAATACATCTTCCAACTTTTTTTAGCTGAGAATTGACATTGTCTGCAAGTTGTTCTATGGTAACATTGGATTCAACCATATATATCTGAAGTGGCATTTTCCGTTCAGGATCTGCCAGTCGTGATGATGCAGGAATATAACCTATCTTACGCCCCATAGCCTGTATTACAAGAACAGGATCAGCAGGGGAAGAACCCATATTCTCTTCATTGGCATTCTGAACAATATGTGACCAATACCTTGCCACACTGCCATAACCCGGAGTGTGGTCAATGAGTTTAAATTCACTGTCTCCCACATCATTATCGATGGTTTTCGGCACACCAACGGCAATGAGATCCAATCCTTTTTCGCGGGCCAGGTTACTGACTTTAAAGGCTGTGTGCTGTGAGTCATTGCCACCAATATAGAAAAGGTATCCCACATTATGAGCCTTAAAAACATCAATTATCCTCTGGAAATCCTTTTTCTGGTTGTCCTTTAATTTGTACCGGCAAGTTCCTATACTTCCGGCTGCAGGTGTATTTCTCAGCAGAGCGACCTCCTCTTCCTTCTGGGCTGAAAGATCCAGAAGCTCCTCTTTTAGAACTCCTTCTATGCCATGCCAGCCGCCATAAACTTTGCCGAATTTATCAGGAAACATCCTGCAAGTTTCAATTATGCCCCTCAGTGAACTGTTTATCACTGGTGAAGGCCCGCCGGACTGGGCTACTATAACATTCTTAGCCATTTTTTCCTGATTTGATTATTCTGTTTGGATATCCTCATTGTTTGTTGCCTGATTCTCGTTTCTTGTTTCCAGTTTCCAGTTGTATATTAATTGTTAACTTAAACCGGGTACTGAGTAGCAATTATTTAAACCCCCGAGTATGCGCTGAAGCCTCCATCAACCGGAATAACGACTCCTGTAACGAACTTAGATAAATCTGAAACAAGGTAAAGGAGCGTTCCTGTAAGTTCTTCAGGTACACAATATCTTTCCATTGGAGTCCCATTAATAATTTTCTTTCCTCTTGGAGTCAATCCTCCGGTCTTCTCATCAATAAGAAGGAACCTGTTCTGATTCGTCAGCAAAAAGCCTGGCGCAATTGCATTTACACGGATTCCTGTTTTGGAGAAGTGAACCGCGAGCCATTGTGTGAAATTATTAATAGCAGCTTTTGCGGCAGAATATGCTGCTATTTTTGTAAGGGGTCTGTAAGAATTCATCGAAGATATATTGATTATTACACCGGATTTTTTCTTTACCATATCCGTAGCAAACACCATTGATGGAATAAGAGTTCCCTTAAAATTCAAGTCAAATACTTTATCGAAACCTTCAATCTGGAGGCCAAAAAAAGTATCTTCAAGATTTTCATTTTCAGTTCCTTCCATTTTTTCGACTTTGGTAGTAGCTGCCGGTGAATTTCCACCTGCTCCATTCACAAGAATGTCAATTGATCCGAATTTATCGTTGATATCTTTTTTTGCAGCCTCAAGAGAAACTTTATCCAGTACACTGGCAGAAAGACCGATTGACGGTGTATCAAACTCTTTTTCAATTGCTTTTGCTACATCAACAGCAGCTTCTTTATTAAGGTCAAGGATCACTGTCCTGACACCATGTGCAGCAAGCGATTTAGCCATGGTTGAGCAGATAATACCGGCGCCTCCTGTTATTACTGCAACTTTGTCTTTTAAATTCAGCTCGTTCATATATTTTCTATTTTATTTTTCAAAATTGAAATATTCATTTGCATTCCTGTACGAAATACCTTCAATAAGGGGTTTAAGCAGTTCATCATCATCAGGAATCGATCCTTTTTCTACCTCTTCACCTACATAGTTGCAAGCCAGACGTCTGAAATACTCATGGCGTGGGTAGGATAGGAAGCTTCTTGAATCAGTTACCATACCTACAAATCTTCTCAGAAGACCAAGGGCAGAAAGGTCTTTGAGATGTTTCTCCATGCCTGTTTTCTGATCCAGGAACCACCAACCGGCCCCATATTGAACTTTTACCGGGGTGGTACCGTCATTGAAATTCCCGGCCATAGTGATCATCATTTCATTATCGGCAGGATTAAGATTGTACAATATTGTTTTAGCAAGTTGACCCGTATCATCCAAAGCGCTGAGAAAACGAGACATTCTTAAAGCATCCTGTGGCGCTCCTATTGAATCCCAGCCGGTATCCGGTCCCATTTCCCTGAACATCCTCGAGTTATTATTCCTCATCGCACCAACATGAAACTGCTGAACCCAGCCCCGTTTGTGATTCATTCTGCATAGTTCAAGCATAACCGCAGTCTTATATTTTTCTGCTTCTTCCAGGGAAATGTTATCACCTTTAAGCAATTTCTTGAAAATTAAGTCTGCTTCACTTGCCGAAAATGAAGAAAAGTAGAATCTGTCTAATCCATGATCAGAAGACCGGCCGCCGTTTTCATGAAAGAATAGATGTCTGCTGTCGATTGCTTCAATAAGTGAAGCGAAATTCTTAATTGATGTCCCTGTAACTTCTTCAAGTTTAAGAATATATGATTTAAATTTATTTATATCTTCAATCTTTACAACATTATCAGGACGGAAAGTAGGAAACACCGGGATTTCAAAAGAACCCTTCAATTGCCGATGATATTCCAGCCCATCAGTCGGGTCATCAGTTGTGCAAATGACTTTTACATTCATTTTTTTTATCAACGACCTTGTACTGAATTCTGCAGAATTAAGCATTTCTGATGCCTTATTATAAATCTTTTCGGCTGTGGCCGGTGAAAGAAGCTCAAAAATGTTGAAGTACCTGGCAAGTTCGAGATGAGTCCAATGATATAACGGATTCCCGATAGTGAATTGTACAGTCTCAGCCCATTTCATAAACTTTTCTTTCCCCGGGGCATTCCCTGTACAAAATTTTTCAGCTATCCCATTTGTCCGCATGGCGCGCCATTTATAATGATCACCTTCCAACCATATCTCAGTAAGATCTTTAAATTGCCTGTTCTGTGCAATCATCTGTGGTGAAAGGTGACAATGAAAATCTATAATAGGCTGATTAGCAGAATACTGGTGATATAATCTTTCTGCAGTTTTATTTCCTAAAAGAAAATCTTGATGTATAAATGTCTTCATCGATTTATTTATTTTTGGAATTTGCAATCAATTATTCAGTAAAGTTATAATTTTACGTGAACGAACACGAAAATAAACAAAGCAAACTTAAAACCAAAACTAAGTTATACAAAATAACTGATTTTCACATGAAATTTACCCTCTTCAAACAAAAAAGATATTAAATTGTATTTTTATTTATTAATTGTATTTAATGGATGAGAACCAACCCTGGATTTGAGTTTTTGAGGATACCTTAATTATTATATAAAACAGCATTCATTTACCTTTTTATTAACCTTAAACCTGAATTATATGAAGCTCAAACCAATTATCCTTATCACTACCCTGTTTATTTCAACTGATTGCTTTTCACAGGAAATGCCGGCTTCACCTTTTAAAGCTGATATGAATGTAAAAGATATAAAAGCAATCCTGAAGAGCGTTGTGGACTGGCAGATAAACACTCCTCTTACTCATGGACTTGCAGACTGGACAAATGGTGCTCTCTATGCAGGTATGGTAGAATGGGCGGGTATAGCAGGTGACAGCAGATATTATGATTGGCTTAAAGACATTGCAGTTAAAAACAAATGGTCTTATAATGTTCGGACTAATCCTCTTGGCAGATACCATGCTGATGATTACTGCGTCGGCCAGACATATGTTGAGCTTTACCGGAAATACCATGATAAGAACATGATAAAACCGATGAGTGATTATTTCGACAGGATCCTGAAAGATCCCGCAAAAGGAGATCTGAAATTCGTCAATACAAAAGATTACTGGTCGACGCAGCGCTGGTCATGGTGTGATGCTCTTTTCATGGGTCCGACGGTCTGGGCCAAGATGGCAAACGTTACAGGTAAGAAATCTTATCTTGATTTCATGTACCAGGAATACAAGGCTTCAACAGATTATCTTTATGATAAGGATGAAGATCTCTATTTCCGTGATTCGAGCTATTTTACAAAAAAGGAAAATAACGGGAAAAAAGTTTTCTGGGGACGTGGAAACGGATGGGTCTTTGCGGGTCTTCCAATAATTATCAGGGAGCTTCCAAAGAAATATGCACAAAAACCATATTTCGTAAATATTTATAAAAAGATGGCTGCCAAACTGCTATCTCTTCAGGATGTAAATGGGTACTGGCATGCAAGTCTTCTTGATCCGGCAAGCTATCCAAATCCTGAAATGAGCGCGACAGCATTTTTTGTCTTCGGATTTGCCTGGGGAATCAATAATGGTTATCTCGACAAAGAAACATATCTTCCTGCAGTTATCAAAGGATGGAAGGCAATGGTAAATGCGGTTTGGCCTGACGGTAAAGTAGGATTCATTCAACCCGTGGGCGCTGACCCGAAAGCTGTAACCAATGAAATGACAGAGGTTTATGGCGTGGGAGGCTTCTTGTTTGCAGGTACTGAAATTACCAGGCTGATTGAGAAAGGGACTATTAAATAAGCTGATCATGAAATATTTTTTGACAATTATAATCATTTATCTGTGCCTTGCAAGTACTATTTCGGGACAGGGCTTTCTTAAAACAAATGGAAAAGCAATTGTAAATGAAAAGGGTGGGAACGTTGTACTTAAAGGAATCGGTTTGGGAGGGTGGATGCTGCAGGAACCCTATATGCTTCAGCTTTCAAAAGTTGCCGGAACCCAGACTGAGATAAAATNNAATCTCTTTACATTACCAATTGAAAAAGAGCCTGTTGCCGGCCAAAATACCTGGCTGAAAACAGGATTTGAACTTACCGATAAACTACTCGCGTGGTGCAGGGAGGATAAGATATACCTGATCCTCGATTTACATGCCGCACCCGGTGGGCAGGGCAATGACCGGCCAATAGCAGACGTAGATACAACAAAACCACATCTTTGGGAAAGCGAAGATAACCAGCAAAAAACTATAGCTCTCTGGAGAAAACTTGCGGAAAGGTTTGCAAATGAACAGTGGATTGGCGGATATGATCTTATTAATGAAACCAACTATAAAATGGAGGCCAATGAACCTCTGAAAAAAATATTTATGGCTATTACGAAGGAGATTCGAAAAGTTGATAAAAACCACATTATTTTCATCGAAGGAAATAAGTTTGCTAATGATCACACGGGTCTTACACCTCCGTGGGATAATAACATGGTCTATAGCTTTCATAAATACTGGAATGCAACAACTATTGAAACAATACAGAAGTTTATTGATTTAAGGGAAAAGTTCAATGTACCGCTCTGGATGGGAGAATCAGGAGAAAATAATAATGAATGGTACGGAGCAGCTGTCAATCTTTTTGAGTCAAATAACATTGGCTGGGCATGGTGGACAATTAAGAAAATTGGTTCAGGAAGCGGGTTAATGAACATAAAAAAACCAAAAGATTATCAGAAGGTCATTGATTATTGGGCAGGAAAGGGTCCAAAACCGTCACTGGAAGAGGCAAATTCAGTTTTTTGGGAACTTGCAGAAAATGTGAAACTTGAAAATTGTATTATTAATCGGGAAGTTCTTAAAGCTTTATTTAATAAATAGGTGACAGACGACTGGCAAAGAGCATCAGCCATCAATCCCTGACACGTGATGCCTGGCGCCTGACGCCATAAACCATCAAATAAAAAAACGAATCAATAAATCAGAAAAATATGAAAGTAGAATTACGCTACGCTTGCCATCCTGAAGATTTTAAGGGTTATGGCACAGCTAAGATCAGAAAAGAGTTTTTAATTGAAAATGTTTTTATTAAAGACGAAATCTCGCTTGTCTATTCTATGTTTGACAGGTACATAGTTGGCGGCGCAATGCCAGTTGACAAAACGCTTTCACTCGTGCCTTTCGATGAGCTGAAAGCAGTTGATTTTCTAGATAGACGTGAAATGGGAATGATAAATATCGGAGGAGAAGCAGAAATTAAAGCTGGTGGTGCAATATTTAAGCTCGGATTCAAGGAGGCTTTATATCTTGGAAAAGGCACCATGAATGTCTCATTCAGATCTTCCGACAATAAAAAACCGGCAAAACTTTATATAAATTCAGCACCGGCCCATCATGCTTATCCTTCCAGGAAAGTAACTCTTGCCGAAGCCGATATTCTGGTGCTTGGAGGACTTGAGACTTCAAATCACCGGACAGTCAACAGGCTTCTGATTAACAGTGTTGTAGAGACATGCCAGCTGCAGATGGGAATGACAGAACTTAAACCGGGAAGCGTATGGAATACAATGCCTGTTCATACTCATAACAGGCGAATGGAAGCATATTTCTATTTTGAAGTTCCTGANNTGGATGAAAAATGAACAGGCTGTTCTTTCTCCTTCCTGGAGCATTCATAGTGCAGCCGGTACATCAAACTATACATTTATCTGGGGAATGGCTGGTGAAAATCTTGATTATGGCGATATGGATGTTCGTCAACCTGATACTTTAAAATAATTAATTCCTGTCACCCCCAAACCCCCCAGGGGGGGCTTAAAAAGGAATAGTTTTAGAATGGAGGAATTAGAAAAAACAATGTATTTTGGAGCAAAACCAGCTATTGTCAATAAAGCCAGGATACTTCGAGATACCATGACATATTATGAAAAACTTTTATGGGATAAACTTAAGTGGAAGCAAATTTCAGGACTAAGATTTCGCCGTCAGCATCCTATAGATATTTTTATTGCTGATTTCTATTGCCATACTGCAAGACTTGTGGTTGAAATTAATGGTGAAATTCATCTTATGTCAGATGAATATGACAATGGAAGAACAGCTGAAATGGAAAAATTTGATATACTGGTAATTAGGTTTACTAATGAAGAGGTAGTAAACGACATTGAAGCTGTAATTGGAAAAATTAGCTTAATTGCTCTGGAACGAACAGAAAGTCCCCCTTGGGGGATTTAGGGGTAAAAATAAAGCAAAATAAGTTGTAATTGTAACAAATAAATAGCGTTAAAAAATATGAAAGAGTTATTTGATCTTACCGGGAAAGTTGCCCTCGTCACCGGGGGAACTCATGGAATAGGACTTGCAGTAGGTGTTCTCCTGGGAAAAGCCGGGGCAAAAGTATGTGTGAACGATCTTCAGGATGATCGTCTCAATAGTTGTAAGGAGAGTTTCAAAAAAGAAGGCCTCGATGTCTTTACACTGAAATTCAATGTAACTGATGAGGCTGATGTTGACCGTGGGATATCAGTCATTGAAAAAAATATCGGACAGGTAGATATTCTCGTGAATAATGCAGGAATTATCAAGAGGATACCGATACTAGATATGCCGATCTCGGATTTTAAACAGGTTATTGATGTGGATCTGGTTGCTCCTCTGATTGTTTCAAAGCGGGTAGTTCCCAATATGATAAAGAAAAGAAGCGGTAAGATAATAAACATGTGTTCTATGATGAGCGTGTATGGGAGGAATACAGTTTCGGCTTATGCCTCCGCTAAGGGAGGATTGAAACTTCTTACCCAGAATATGACCTGTGAATGGGCGAAGTATAATATTCAGATAAATGGGATCGGACCTGGTTATATCGTTACTTCTCAGACCGGACCAATACGCGAAAATGGTCATCCATTCAACGACCTGGTTATGACAAGAACTCCTGCCGGGAGATGGGGACAACCTGAAGATGTTGCTAATGCAGCACTGTTTCTCGCTTCAAAAGCCAGCGATTTTGTAAACGGTCATATTCTGTATGTCGATGGTGGCATCCTGGCAAACTTTGGCTATGTAAAAGGCGAAAACGATCTGTAACTCTGAATCTTAGTTTCTTTCAGGTATTCGGATTACTCAGTATATTACCAGGATTATTCTATCTGAACCGGCTTTTATCTATTCATGGTTTTGAAAGAATAGGTTTTCCGAACCCTATCTTTTCGAGAGGTTTCATCTGTGTTGCAGCGTCTCCGACAATAACATAATACATTTTATCAGGAATGATATATTTATCTGTAATTACCTTATGCTCTTCTATAGTCATATTGTTTATTACGCTTTCTTCTTCCTTAATATAATCGTCAGGCAGATTATATTTGGACATTGTCGCTAGCATTCCAACCAAGGCTCCGTTTGTTTCAAATCGAAGGGCATTTGACAGGATCATACAGTTTTTAATAAATTGCAGGTCATTTTCAGTAATCCCATTACGGTATTTTCCCATTTCATCTTTAATAATTTTAACCGATTCGAAGGTCGCATCTGATCTGACACTTGTTGAAACAAGAAATGGTGCTTTTACTTTTGTTTCCATAAAGTAGCTTGAAGCTCCATATGTATACCCCTTTTCTTCACGAAGTATTTGATTCAGGATACTAGTAAATGCCCCACCGAGCCTGTAATTGACGAAATCTGCTTTAATATAGTCAGGATCATTTCTTGATAAGGCCAGGTATCCTATGTATATTACTGACTGTCGGGAGCCAGGGATATCCACAAAGTAAATCTGAGATTTCTCAGGGTTTGGCGGAATATGGCAAGCAGTCAATTTTACTTCTTTCTCTTTCCATTCCGTTTCCAATGGTTTCAGGGCTGCTAAAACTTGTTCTTTTGAAATATTGCCTGCAATCAGGATTTTTGAAATATTCGGGGAAAAATTATTCTCATAATAGTTCTTCAGATCATTCAATTTTATTTTTTCTATTGATTCTTTTGTCCCGCGTGCACTGAAGCCTAATATATTGTCTGTGCCGTACAGTAGTTTATTGAATATAAGACTTGCTACTCTTCCGGGTTGAGCTTCTGCCTGAATGATGCTATTTTTAGTGCGGGTTTGTGCCATGGAAAACTCTGCTGTGTCCCAGCGTGGTTCGAGTAAGATCTCTTTGAGAAGATCTGCTGTTTTGTTAAAGTTTCTGGAAAGTGCGCTTGCATTTATCGTCATCTCTTCACGTCCGGCATACATATTAATACTTGAGCCAAGGAGTTCTGTCTGCTCCTCTAACTCTTCCGGTGTTTTGTTTTTTGTGCCCTGCGGAAGCACACTTGCGACCATTCCTGCAACTCCTGGCAGCTCAATTTTGTCCTGTAGAACTCCGCCATTTATAACAAGGTTTAACTCCACCAGTGGTAACTCCTTATTCTGAATTCCATATACCTGGATTCCATTAGCGAGAACAGCTTTCCATACCACAGGTACATTGACTTCAGGAGCTTTTCCGGCAGGTGGTTCAACTGTTCTGCTTATTATTGAAGGACTCTTTACAAATTTATCATCTCCTGTTTTTGCAATCTCCACTTGACTGGCTTCTTTAATATTCTCTTCTTTGACTCCGGCAGGAACAGATCCGTCAGCAATCAGATCAATCTTTCCTTTAGGCACAAAACTTGTGACTACATGTGGCTTATCCTTAATGTATTTGTTATAAACCATTTTTACATCATTCATGTTGACTGCCTTGATATTCTCGATGTCTTTCTCTATGTATCCCGGATCGTTAAGAAAAGTATTATAAAAGGCTAACTGAAACGATTTTCCCAGAACGCTGGTGATTCCCTCATAAAATACCTTTTCACTTGAAGCCTTTACCCGTTCAATATCTTTTTCTGTGATACCATCCTTCTCGAAACGGTCAAAAGCTTCAAAAACTGCAGCTTCTATTTCTTTAAGAGTCTTTCCTTCATTCGCTCTGATGGTGATTGTGAATTCTCCTGCCAGTTCGCTGGAACTGTTATATGCCGAGGTATTTGATGTCAGTTTTTTCTCTTTAACCAAAACCTTATATAATGGTGCTTTTTTACCATCAGCAAGTATTTTTGCAAGAAAATCAAGAGCATATGTATCTTTCTGATATGATTGTGTAACCGGCCATACCATAGTAATCTCAGGTACATTTGCAAAATTGTCCTCATGATATAGCTTTACAGTTTTTGCGAGAACAGGTATTATAGCAGAACGTTTTGCAACCTCACCATGTGATTTAATCTCTCCGAAATATTTATTTATCAAAATCTTTACAGAATCCGCATTGAAATCACCGGCAAGAACAAGTGTGGCATTGTTAGGTCCATAGAATTTTCCATAGTAGGCCTTTACATCTTCGAGTGAGGCATTCTTGAGATCAGCCATTTCACCAATCACTTCCCAGTTATATGGATGATCAGCGGGGTAGAGATTCTTGTCGACAACATAATCTGTAAAACCATAAGGCGTGTTGTCTTCTCTTTGTCTTTTTTCGTTTGAGACAACATTCTGCTGAAGGGAAAGAGTATGAGGAGTTACAGAATTTATAAAAAATCCCATCCGGTCAGATTCAAGCCATAATATTTTTTCAAGCGCATTTTTTGGGAACATTTCATAATAAGTGGTAATATCACGCTGGGTAAAACCGTTATTTGTTCCACCTACTCCTTCAATAATTTTATCAAATGTTCCACTCGGGACATTCTCAGATCCTCCGAAAAGCAGATGTTCGAAGAGGTGAGCAAATCCAGTCTTGCCTGGTGTTTCCCGACTTGACCCGACATGATACATTATGGCATAGGAGATCATTGGATCGGAATGATCGGCATGTAGTATAACCTGCAATCCGTTTGGCATGATATACTTTTGATAACTAATGTCAAGCTTGTCGCTAACAGGAGCTTTACTGCAAGATGAACTGACCAGAATAATAGTCAGTATTAAAAAGAACTTAATGAAAAAATGTGATTTGCTCATTTCAATAAATTTAAAGTTAAATATTCTGCATAACTGTCGTTGTTGAATAGCTAATTTATGAAATAAAAGGAATACAATGCGCCAGTTAAGCATAAAATATTTGTAATCAATGATCATTAAATATATGTCAGCATATTAATTCATTTATATTCAGACCATTTATGGTCCATTTTTGTTGAATTATCTAACAAATCCCTGAGACGAATTCATTACCTGATTCTTTGTATTATTATACATATAAATAAATAATTTTTAAGGTTTCTGGTTATTATTCTAAATGTAGGTCTATCCTGATGTTAATAGATGTTAAATATTTTTATTACAGCATAAAGAATTTTAAATTTTAATAATTTCACGCCTGAATTTTTTTAGTATTTTGTGCAGAATAAAGCGGTGTCAGAATGAAAAGAGTATATATTATTTCAGGGATCGTAGTCGTGGCAGCAGTTTTAGCCCTGATTGCATTCAGTCGGTTGACTTCGGCGAAGAAACAAGCAGATCTCTATACACCGGTTATCAAAGGCGATTTCGAAATTGCTATTAGCAATTCCGGTGAGTTAAAAGCAGAAAATTCTATTGATATCAAGGGTCCGGATATTGCACCACGTGGAGAAATGAGATCAATGGATATAAGGATTCAGGATCTTGTACCCGAAGGAACTGAAGTAAAAGAAGGCGATTATATTGCACAGCTGGACCGATCAGATTTTGAAAATACTTTGAAGGATGTCCTTGACAGGCTTGATCAGTTACAGGTAGCCCTGAATATGAAACTTATTGATACTTCAGTCACACTCAGCGCTTATAGAAATGATATTCAGAACCAAAAATATATTGTGCAGGAAGATTCAATAACTTTCTTGAACTCAAAATACGAACCTCCCGCAACAATCCGTGAAGCAGAAATTAATTTTGATCAGGCAAAGCGTACTTTGGGAGAAAGATTCAGAAGATATGCTCTCAATATTGCATATGCAAAGTTTCAGATTGATGTTCAGAGAGTTATAATCGGGAGAATAACAAGAAGAAAAAACGATTATGAAGATGTTCTGGCAAGTTTTACAATAAAAGCGCCCTCGCCGGGAATGGTCATCTATAGAAAAGACTGGCGAGGCAACAAGAGAAAAACCGGATCCATGATCAATTCATTCGACCGCGTTGTAGCCACCCTTCCGGATCTGAAATCGATGATGTCGAGAATTTATATCAGTGAGATAGATATCAATAAAATAAAACCCGGTCAAAAAGCTAACATTGTTATTGATGCTTTCCCAAAGAAATCATTTAACGGGGTTGTAGCAACTGTTGCAAATATAGGTGATAAGTTGCCAAATTCTGATTCTAAAGTATTTGAGGTATTAATAAAAATAAATGGGACTGATCCTTTGCTAAGACCAACCATGACGACAGGTAATAAGGTAATAATAAACACTTTCAAAGATGTGACTTATATTCCTATTGAATGTGTTCAGGCTGGATTGGATAGTATACCATTCGTATATACCAGGAACGGAACTAAGCAGATAGTTTTACTTGGACAATCTAATGAGAAATATGTTATTGTTGAAAAGGGACTTAAATCAGGAGAAAAACTGTTCCTCTCCACTCCAGAACATCCTGAGAAATTCAAACTTGCAGGAAATGATCTGATTATAATTATAAAGGATCGTGAAAAGGCGAGGAAAGCTGAAAATGGAAAATTCATAATTGGTATCGAATGAGTTTGATTTAACATTTGAGAGATTTCGACTTAAATACGTATATTTAGCTGAATTGTCTTATTTTTAGGTTTTAATTTTTGTTTTTTCATCTTTAATAGAATCATTATGAAAAGCAATACACGTCGTGATTTTTTGAAAAAATCCTTTATGGGTGGGGTAGGTCTTTTTACGCTCCCCGAAATCCTTAGGAGTCCTGCATTTGCTGCTGGCTCACCTAATAAGCTCATTCAATTTGCGCAAATTGGTTGTGGCCGCGAGGGAACAGCTGACTATACAGGAACTATAAAACATACAGATCTTTGCAGGCTGGTTGCAGTTTGTGACCTTGACTCCAAAAGGGTCGAAATTGCCAAGAATACTGTCGAACAGTTTTACAAGAGTAAAGGAGAGACAAATGTTGAGGTCAAAACGTATCATGATTTCCATGAAGTTCTTGCACGTCCGGACATCGATGCTGTAATTGTCAGTGTTCCTGATCATCAGCATGCATTTGTGGCTATCCAGGCAATTCTTGCAGGCAAGGATGTTTATGTTCAGAAGCCATTGACGTATGCAATTTCAGAAGCAATTGCTTTAAGGACAACTGTTCAATCCAGAAAGAGAATCCTTCAGACGGGAAGTCAGCAACGTTCTGAAAAGCCATGGAATACGTTTCGCATTGCCAGCGAAGCAGTCCGCAACGGCCGTATCGGGAAGCTTAAAACTGTAAAAATTGGCATTGGAATTGACAGGCCCAAGGGGGTAAAGCCTTCACCACAGACCCCGCCGCCTACTTTCGATTTTGAACGCTGGCTTGGAGCTGCACCAGAGCAACCCTACATGGAGTTTAGGGTCCACCCGCAGGACAGCGTAGAAGCCAGACCGGGCTGGATCACAACTGAAGATTTCGGTCTTGGAATGATCACCAACTGGGGTGCCCACCATATTGATATAGCTCATTGGGCAATGGGAATGGAGCTCAGCGGACCAACTTCGGTTGTTGCCAAAGCTGACTTTATGAAAGACGATGTCTGGACAGTTCATACAACTTATCATGTTGAGATGATGTATCCTGGTAATATAGAGGTGATTATGGATAATAGCTTTCCTAATGGAATTCAGTTTGAAGGATCTGACGGAACTGTTTTCTGTGCACGTGGCGCTGAAAGGCAAACCAAAAGCGACCCTGTTCAAAATGTTGATAACAAAAAAGGTCCGTTATGGGCAAGCAATGATAAAATTCTTTATCCCAGGATAGGCCCGGAAGGTAAAGTATGGATGCCTAGCGCTGACCATTACCGTAACTGGCTCGAAAGCATACTTAGCCGCAAAGAACCTATAGCTCCGGTTGAGCAATCAGCCCGTAGCCTTGAAGCCTGTGCCGTTGCCTGGATAGCCATGAAGCTAAACCGTAAACTTGCATGGGATTCAAAGAAAGAAATGTTTGTAAATGATAAAGATGCCAATGCAATGGTTTCACGGAAAGCCCGTAAAAATGAATATGATATAGCCCAGATCATGAAAAAAGCAGGATTGGCTTAATCAATATACTGATACTAATGAAGGGGCTGTCTCAAAAGTATTGATTTACCCCCTAGCCCCCCAAGGGGGGAATTATAACTATCTGTAAATCAAAAAGTCCCCCTTGGGGGATTTAGGGGTAGAAACAAAAAAAAGAGGGCTTTTTAGATACCCTCTTTTTATATTTCTTTACGGAAATTTCTAAAATAGATGCGTTAAATATTTCACCTTTCTTTTTTCTTCCAGATCTTTTCTATCTCCTCAAGGGTTTTTCCTTTTGTTTCCGGAACTAATTTCCAAATAAACAGAGCAGACAGGATGCCCATAACACCATATATCCAGTAGGCAAAACCATGATTAAAACGTGCAGTTAATGCCAGATTATCATTCAGCATCGGGAAAGTCCAGGATATAATAAGGTTGGCAATCCATTGGGCAGCAACTGCAATTGACATAGCGCTCCTGACCGAATTAGGAAAAATCTCCGACAAAAGAACCCAGGTAACTGGTCCCCAACTCATTGCAAAAGATGCTGTATAGGTTAGCATGAAGATCAAGGCACCAATACCCAGTTTCCCAAAATAAAATGAAAAACCAAGGGCAACCATGCTTACTGCCATTCCAACTCCCCCGATAATCATTAACGGTTTCCTTCCGAAACGATCAACAGTAAATATAGCAAGAACCGTAAATACAAGATTAACAGTACCAACAATGATTGTCTGGATCATTGATGAATCAATTGAAGATCCCATGTTCCTGAATATGTTAGCAGCGTAATATAAAACGACATTTATGCCAACGAACTGTTGAAATACCGACAACATAATACCGATAAAAATAACCAGAAATCCGTAAGACAACCATGGAATGCTCGTCTCATGAAGTGTATCTTTTATTTCCTTCAATATTACAGGAGCATCATTCTCCCCTGATATTTTTTTAAGCACCTTGAGCGCTTTATCCTCTTTGCCTTTCATAACAAGGTATCTGGGCGTCTCGGGTACAAACATCAGAAGGATCAGGAACAAACCCGAAGGGATGACACCTGAGAAGAACATCCACCTCCATCCCTGTGTTATAAGCCACTCTTCATTTCCCCGGCGTGCGATAATCAAATTCACAAAATAAATAATCAGCATACCGAAGATAATGGCAAACTGGTTCCAGGAAACGAGTTTTCCTCTTACATTAGCAGGCGCAATTTCTGCAATATACATCGGTGAAAGCATGGAGGCCAATCCTACACCTATCCCTCCGACAATTCTGTAGATCACAAAAGAGAAAACAGGCAGCGTACCGAAAAAATTCAGTTTTTCAGGATTCCATGCACCAATAGCTGAAATTGAAAATGCCAGCGCTGATATGATAAGTCCGTTCCTTCTGCCTATTGCTTTTGATATGAATCCTGCCATTGCTCCCCCTATAACGCACCCTATCAATGCACTTGAGATGGTAAATCCTTTTACAGAATCAACATAGCCTTTTAACGCATCTGCTGTGTGAGAAATCTCGGCTTTCAGATAACCAACTACCCAAATTGTGAGAATGATAAGAAGTATAGCACTTATAGTGAATCCTTTACTTTTCCCCAAAAGTTTAAGAATCTGGGCCGATACAATTAAAACCACAAGGTAAAAAGCTAAAGCAACCAGAAGCTTGTACTGGGTTATTATTTTAATCGCATAGTCGAGATTTGCAGGGTCGACAATTTTAGCAATATAGAGTTGAACAAGCGATTTTTCTGCACCATTCACGACGGCTGTATCATATCCGAAAAGCAATCCGCCTAGTGTCGCCACAAGCGTCAGGGCCATGATATAAACAGGGTTACCTTTTGCGTTTCCTGATGTGGATAATGAATTAGAGGTTGTACTGTTAAATGCCATAATAGGTAGTTATTTGATTATTATTTTAATTATTAATTTATGATGTACAATTTATTTCTTAAGGTCCAGCTTAAATCCACTTTAAAAATATGTAAAATTGGCAATTCTGAAAGCAATCATGAGTATTTATTTTGTCTGCGTATCAAAGAAGCCAGGTACCGTGATTTAAATTGCCGGCTTGCAAGAACCTGTTTTATTGGAGGGAGTTTAAGTATTACTCCAAGAACTGCTGCCATTGCTCTATGGCTGAACATGACCTGGTTGTCAAAAATAAGGTTTTGAAGCTTGCCTCTTTCAATTGCCATTGTTACAACCCTGTGAACTGAATTAATCGGTGTGATGACCCGTTCTTTTCGTGATCTGAGTTCCATTGCTTTTTTGTTACAGCCGTTAAGACAAACACCACAGCCAAGACAGATTTCCTGATCAAGCTTTGCTTTTTTCCTGTTTGGATTAATGGGATCATTCGACGAAACCAGTGTCATAGCTTCTACTGGACATAGTACCGCACATTTCCCGCAGCCATTACAATTTTCCTCAATTATAAAAGGGATAAAGTTGGTTGTATGAACAGGATTGAGAAAACCGAATTTCCTTGATGCAATAAGCGCTTCACAGCAGCAACCACAGCAATTACATATGAAATTTACTCTTTCCTGTACATTTTCACCGAACTGTACCAGATTTTTCTGTCTGGCAATATTTAAAAGATCCAATCCTTCAGCTACATCAACTTTTCTTGCAATACCATGCCGAGTCAATGAATCAGCGCTGCTGTTGAATGTCATGCAGATGTCCATTGGTGCATCACAGTTTTTCCCGACATGTTCCATCTTATGCCTGCAATAACATATTCCGTTACCGATTGAGGAAGCCGTTTTTATTACCTCGGAGGCTCTCTCATAATCAAGCACATGCAACGCATTTTCGTTTGAAAGCACATCTTCATTGACATATGTTCTTCCAAGCTGGGTTTCGCCTGTCGTAAAGAGATTTTTAATAAAGTCTTCCTCAACATTCATGTATTGATAGAAAAGTTCGGATAGAGTTTTCTGGTCAATATCGTTTCTGTATCTCATCAACGAAAACTCAAAAAATCCAGCCATGGGAGGTGGCATAGAATATGTTACTTCTTCATTTTCACAGGCATCGATCAATATTCCCTTGTCAGCAAGGTCATTGAGAATAGTCTTTGCATCTGATTCCCTTATTTTCCAGATTTCAGCAGCTTTTCTTATGCTAAAAGGTTTTATAGGCAATAATGAAACAAGTCCTGCCTCTCTCTCTGAAAATAGAATTTTTAGTATTTTAAAAAGCAGTTCGGAAGCAACAACTCCCTGTGGGAAACGATTGTACCTTTCCGTGAGTTTCTTATAGTTTTGATACTTAATAGTATTTTGATGCGCCATACTATGGTTTGCTTCCTTTTTAAAGACCAATCAAATGTAGAAGTTTTTAGAGTTTCAGCAATAGTGCCTGAAATTATAAATATTCACATTTTCTTGCTTCCTCGGCGTAAGCTTCAATCAATATAAGATCTGCCTGGAAAAAATGGTCTGATGGTGACAGTATAAAGCCACCGTTGCCACCAGCTTCATTAAAACACCTTCTTACTTCAGCTCTGGTTTGTTCAGGTGTACATCCGTTGAAAAAATGAAACTGATCAAATCCTCCGATCATGCAAACTTTATCACCGATTCTTTTTTTTGCTTCTCCGAGACGGGTATCGCCACCCATATCCGGAGGAGTGAAAGTTTCCATTGCGTCAGGTTTCATTCCGGCAATGTTCTCAAGTATCGGCATCATTCCTCCGCAGGTATGGTAAACAATTCTCTGATTCACTGCATGGGCCTCACGGATTAGTTCTGAATCATATGGGGCAACAAATTTATCAAAGATATCAGGACTAATAACAGTTGTGGAAGCATCACCGCCTCCTAGTTCTATAATATCATACAACGCTCCTTTTAATGACCTGACAAAATGCCTTTTCCTTTCCATAAGGACACCTAGAAAAGAATGTACCCATTCCGGGTCATCAAAAGTTTTGTATATCAGGTTTTCAATTCCAAAAAGACAAGCAAAATCCTGCCAGCAACCGGGTTGTCCGAATCCTTCAAAACCAGCTATGTGCCCTCTTACCAGTCCGCGATTACCATATTCAAGTGCTATCCTGTTTATTTCAGCTACATCGCAAACTGGTGAGGTCATGTATTTTGCAATTACGTCAATATCATTCTTTTCTTTAATCAGATGTTCTGCAACCCATGTGGTATATTCATTTGACTGCAGAACCATTGAAAGTGATTTCCCGGGAGTGATAATGCTGAATCTTTTTGTTTCGTAATCTTTACCTGGTAAGGTTTCAATCCTGAATCTCCAATTTTCAGAACAAACCCTCCTTGTTTCAAGAAAACCTAATTCGGTCTGAAAGGGATCAAAATATTCTCCTTTTCCGGGAGTGTAAAAAGATGCTACCGCCCATTTAATAGAATCAAGCCCGAATTGATCAAAGAACTGCTGTTCTCCTATTCCATCCATAAAATTATTCAGGAATGAAGGCATCAGATGGTGAGTTGTTACCGGTAACCTGTCGGGTTTTCCTTTATTGAGAGCTTTCAGAAATCTGTCTTTTGAAGTCATAATTCAGGTTATTACCAGAAAGAAGAAAGTACTAGGATATCGTCTTAACTCTACCGGTTGTAATATAATGTTTTTTGTGCAACCAGATGATAATAAAAAGAAAGATTTAGGGCTAAAGCCCACGATAATGATGTTTAATTAACCCCGGCATTAATGCCGGGGTAATTGATAATGAGAGATTTATGGACTTTAGTCCAAAACTTTATTTCTCAAAGCATAGTTCAGTATCATGTACTACCAAAAGGAAAATAATTAAAGGTCATTGATTCTTTTTATATTTGTTAAAGATCACATCGGACTTTTAATTATAACTTCAGGTAAGTTTTTTAAATCAGAAATCATATTTATGAAAACCCAGGGAACCAAATCAGCAACCAGTCGCCGCGATGCAATGAAGATGATAGCAACCGGTTCAGCAGCAGGTATTTTAGGACTTTTTAGAAGCCCATTATTCCAGGCTGCATCTCAGGAAAATAAAGAAGCACCTGCTTATGCAAAAGGAATGCCTGCAGTGAAGATCAGTAAAGTGAGAGCTATTGCCACGGCGCCGGCAGGATCTAATCTTGTAATAGTAAAAGTGGAGACTACCGAGCCTGGTCTTTACGGTCTTGGTTGTGCAACATTTACCCAGCGGGCTGAGGCAGTTATCACAGCGATAAACAGTTACCTCGATGATTTCTGCAGAGGTAAAGATGTTGATAATATAGAGGATATGTGGCAATCGGCCTACGTAAGCTCTTACTGGCGCAACGGGCCGGTTCTGAATAATGCTTTAAGCGGCCTGGATGAAGCTTTATGGGATATCAAAGCGAAACGTGCAAATATGCCTGTTTACCAGCTTCTTGGGGGAAAAGTACGGTTTGCGGTTCCATGTTATACTCATGCCAGCGGACAAACTCCTGAGGAAGTAATAACATCAGTTCAGAAATTTATGGCCCAGGGATTCCGTCATGTCAGGATACAGCTTGGCGGCTATGGAAGTGTAGGAACGCTTGGAAACAATCCCGATTTTAAAGGAGCGGGCTTTGGAGCAGAAAGTGATTCTTTTATGGATCAGCGTGCATATCTTAATGCTGTCCCCAAAATGTTTGAAAGTGTTCGTAAAGCTTGCGGAGAAGAAGTTGAACTATTGCATGATATGCATGAAAGGGTAGAGCCGATCGATGCAATAAATTTGATAAAGAAGCTAGAAGAGTATCATCCGTTCTTTATTGAAGATCCTTTTTCACCGGAAAACATGGAATGGTTTAAGCAACTCAGGGCTGCAACATCTGTTCCTGTTGCAATGGGTGAGCTTTTCAATAATATCAATGAGTTCAGGATGCCGATGGTCGATCAGCTATTTGATTTTATCCGTATCCATATCTCCCAGATCGGTGGTATAACGCCAGCTATGAAAGTTGCACGATTGGGGGAATGGTTCAATATTAAGACTGCTTGGCATGGCCCTGGCGATGTTTCACCGGTCGGACATGCTGCCAATTGTCACATAGATCTGGCAACGTGGAATTTCGGCATCCAGGAATCAGTTTCATTTTCCGATAAGCTGCAATCAGTTTTTTCAGGTTGCCCGACTATGAAAAACGGATATATGTCTGTAAATGAGGTGCCCGGATTGGGAGTGGATATAAATGAAAAAGAAGCTGCAAAATATCCGATTACAACAAAATCGAACTGGATTGTACGGAAGAGAGATGGAACTGTGATAAGGCCTTAATAATACCTTAAAAATACCTTAATAATAAAAATTAGTATAGAAAGATATCCTTTCTTTGAGGCGCACCTGTACTGCTTCAAAGGGATGCTTTTTTACCCACATTCAATATTTTTATATCTAAACCGAGTCAGGACAATGCAAGAGTTATAAAAAAAATGTCAAAATATTTTGATATTAAAAAAAATCTAATCTACATTTGTAGAGAAACGCAATTAAATGTAGAATAATATGCATCTCACAAACGCTGAAGAACAAATTATGAAACTGCTTTGGAGGCTGGACAAAGCTTTTATTCGTGACCTTCTAAATGAATTTCCAGATCCAAAACCAGCCCCGACAACTGTACTTACATTATTAAAGCGAATGATTGACAAGGGATTTGTCAGTTATAAGCAGTACGGAAATTCAAGAGAATATTTCCCCTTGATCAAAAAAGCAGATTACTTTTCAGATCATATTAATGGACTGATCAAAGATTTTTTTAACAATTCAACCGCTCAGTTTGCATCATTTTTTACTAATGAAACAAACATGAATCAGCAAGAGTTAAAAGAATTAAGAGATCTGGTTGACAAAAAAATTTCAACTAAAAAGACTAAAAAATGACAGCATATATAATCAAATCAAGCGTAAGCCTTCTCTTGATGTTTGGGCTTTATTGGTTCCTGTTAAGAAAAGAGAAACTGTTCGTGTTCAACAGGTTTTTTCTTATTTTCTCTATCGTATCTTCATTTATTATTCCCTCTATTGTGATTCCGTTTAAAATTCAGAATGACCATTGGAATAATAATTTGGTTACTATTTTAAATAATAATATTTCTGCTCTAAATCATAATCAAAATACTGCTCCAAATACTTCAAATCAGTCTTATACAGCAATTGCTCCTTCAAATTCAAATTCAGCATCAGCTACAAATTTAAATTCAGTTTCAACTGAAAGATTAATCCCCGAAATTAGTTTTTTTGAAATTTTGTCAATCCTTTATATTTCAGTAGTCGTACTGTTGTTATTCCGTTTTTTCAAAAATATTTTCATTATCCGACACAAACTTTTATTATCTGAAAAAATAGTTTATTCCGGATACAGAATTGCACTACTTGATCATCAGATAAATCCTTTTTGTTTCTTCAATACAATCTTTGTATACAAACATGACTATCTGAATAATAAACTGACAAAGGAATTGTTATCGCATGAATTTGAACATATAAAACAATTCCATTCGATTGATGTAATATTTGTTGAATTTGTGCAGATCATCTATTGGTTCAACCCTATTCTCGTTTTGTACAACAGAGCAGTAAGAGTCAATCATGAATATCTGGCAGATAATGGCGTAATTCGGGTTTCTGCTGACATAAAGAGTTATGCCGAAAACCTGATAAATTTTATAAGCTACGGCAGAAATATATCTTTAACAAGCGGATTTAATCAATCATTAACACGGAAACGTTTATTAATGTTGACCAAGGCTAGTGCCAATAAATTAGTTGATAGGTTAAGAATCATTGTAACCATATTTTTAGTGGTTTTCTCCTTCCTGTTTCTAAGCTTTAACCTATCAAATTCGAAACATCTTAATATTGACCTTGAATCAAATATTGGAAATTTTAAAGAACTCACTCTTAGCCAGATTAATGCTGAAATTAATTACTTGACTCTCTCAAGTAGTAAGGAAAGCGGGATAAGTCATAATATTATAAGTATGGACNNGACTATACTGGGAAATACCTTAAAACCATTGAATTTAATAAAGATAAAGATCCCCATTTCTATTTTTATTCTTGGACACCAATAAATGATTCTTTAATCTTTATCCAGATTCCGAACAGTTCAGGGCATGAAATAAGTAAAGCATCAATTTTCAATTTAAACGGCGATCAGATTTATAAATACAAGAATTACGTCACCCTTAACAGATCCAGAGACGGATACGTTTTCTCAACTTATGATGCTGATGCGAGATTTAATTTATATAATAATCAAGTTTACTTTAAAGAACTTATAAGCGATACACTATTTTACCTAAACTCAACTTTTAGCTTAGTACCAGAATTAGTATTCAATCTGGGAAAGTATTCTGAACCTGACTCCTTGCGTCAAAGGATACCTCACGGCAAGTCTAATCCATTAGGATATGTATATGTTAATAATACATTTCAATCAAAATATTTTCTAATGTTAGATTGTAATTTTTCTCACAATATCCCCGCACCCGAGAAAATAAAAGGACTAAAGCAATGGTGGGAGGAAGGCAAACCCTGGTACAACACAACCAAGGTATTGGGATTATATAATAGATCTAATAAGACCCTTTCTTTCTCCAAACTAACATCTACTGCAAATACTTTGTTTACAACAGGATTATATAATGATATTGATGCAGGTCCTCGATTCTATCCCTACATACAGATTAATGATTCGACATTTGTTATGTGGATGAATGCCAGCTCGTTCAAAGACCACATTGCGAGTGATGATTTTAAAAATAATAATACAAAATTCCCGGATAAGAAGAAATCGCTAGAAGAATTCGCAAGTAAATTAACTGATAATGATGAATCAGTCCTTATGTATGTGACTATTAAATAATTTAATAAACCATAGATTTCAATTTGCTGGTCAGCGGTACCGGCTGAAAAGTATTCGAAAATAAAAAGTTATTGCAGTTAGATCTTTTTTACATTAAAAAATAAATAATATGAAAACTTTCTTCTCTCTGCTACTGATGATTGGGATGACTTCGATTTACGCACAGGTCGTCCCGCTGAATCCTGATGTTCTGTACGGCAAACTTGACAATGGGCTTACATATTATATTCAAAAGAACAGTTTACCGAAAGATCGTGCAATGTTTTACATGGTGGAAAACGCCGGTGCAATAAATGAAAATGAGGAACAGAATGGCCTTGCACATTTTTGCGAGCATATGGCATTTAACGGCACTAAAGCTTTTCCCGATAAAGGAATCATAAATTACCTGCAATCCATTGGCGTATCATTTGGAAAAGGAATTAACGCTGGAACTTCCAGTGCCATGACTGTTTATACCCTGAACGATGTTCCAACCGCAAGGGAAGGATGTATTGATTCATCACTTCTTATACTTCGTGAATGGGCCTCCAATGTTACATATTCAGATTCCGAGATCAACAAAGAGAGAGGAGTAATTCATGAAGAATGGCGAACTGGTGGTGGTGCATCCCAAAGAATGAGCAAGATCACGAACCCCGTTCTTTATGGCGGTTCGAAATATGCCAATCATAATGTCATTGGCGAGGTTAATGTTATTGACAATGCAGCTCCTGATTTCCTTCGCAGCTATTATAAAAAATGGTACAGGCCAGCTCTGCAGGCTATTATAATTGTAGGTGATATTGACAAGGACGCTATCAGGAATAAAATTGTAAAACTATTTTCCGATATCCCAAAGAACAAAAATAAACCGGAAGATGTCAAAACACTTATAAAGGACAACAAGGATCTTCTTGTGACAATAGCAACTGACAAGGAAGCGCAAAACACATCAATTCAATTGTACATAAAACATCCCGGAACAGAAGTAAAAGATTTGAACTACTATAAGCAAAGGCTTGTAAATAACCTGTATAACCTGATGCTTTCAGACAGGTTCAATGAATTGATTCAGAAAGAGAATCCGCCAATGTTGTCGGCATTCTCGGGGTACAGTTCCCTAACAAAATACCAGGATTGCTATATTATGTATGTCAACGCCCTTAGCGCCGATCCGATAAGGTCGTTCAAAGCTACTCTGACAGAAAATGAAAGAGTGAAGCGATTTGGGTTTACTGCAGGCGAACTGGAGAGGGCGAAGAGAAGGTTGCTTTCATCATATGAAAATGCTTATAGGGAAAGAGAAAAACGTTTGTCCGCCTCTATTGTAAATGAATACATTAGTAATTTCACTTCGGACTATCCGGCACCGGGTATTTCTTACACTTATGAGCTAGCCAAAAGTTTTCTTCCGACTGTGACTCTTGAGCAGTTGGACTCTCTTCCAAAGAAGTGGATAACCGATGAAAATCAGGTCATTGTTGTCACAGGTCCTGCAAAGGATGGAGTAAAAATACCTTCAGAAAATGAATTAATAGTTGCAAGGGATGAAGTCATGAAATCTTCTATTGAACCTTACGTAGATAAAGTTATCGCGACATCTCTTATCAAAGATGAATTGAAAGGATCGCCGGTTGTTAAGGAAGAGTTTATAAAAGAATTTGATGGGACCAAACTTACTCTTGCAAATGGTGCAAAGATATACCTTAAGTACACCAATAATAAAGCTGATGAAATCCAGATGCATGCTGTCAGCTATGGTGGTAACTCGCTTGTTGCAACTGAAGATCTGCCTTCTGCATCCCTTGCTGCCACGGCAAAGAACCTGTGCGGCCTTGGTGATTTCTCATATCAGGATCTCAGAAAGTTTATGGCTGGCAAAAATGCAAATGCAAGTGCAATAATTTCAGAACTGGAAGAAGCAATATATGGATCTTCTTCAGTCAAAGATGTTGAAACGATGCTTCAGCTTTTCTATCTGGAATTTATGCCTGTCCGGCACGATAACGAAGCTTTGAAATCTTCAATTCAAAGAAGCAAGGCCAGTCTGGCGAACAGGAGTGCCAATCCGAATGCTACCTTTTCTGATACTCTGTCAATGTTACTTACCAATTATAGTCCCCGTACCACCTTGCCAAATGCTGAATTCTATGACAGGATGAATATTGATAAGGCTTATTCAATTGCTGATGACCGTTACAGGAATGCTGGTGATTTTTATTTTGTTTTTGTCGGGAGTTTTGATCTGGCAAGTTTGAAACCGCTGATCGAAAAATATATCGGTTCAATTCCTGACTACGGCCGCAAGGAATCCTGGATTGACTACAAATTATGGCCCAAAAAAGAGCATTTCGTAAAAAAAATATATGTAAGTATGAAGGATCCGAAGGCAATGAATTATATTTATTTCTATGGCGATATGCCTTATACTCCAGAGAATATTGAATATATAAATGCTATTAGGTACATCCTGAACATGAGGTATGTAACGTCAATAAGGGAGAAAGAGGGCGGTACCTATGGAGTAAGTGTTTCAGCCGCCACAAATGCTCGTCCGGCACACACATATAAAATATCGATGAACTTTACATGTGCCCCTGAAAGGGCCGATTACCTGAGGGGACTTTTACTCACTGAACTTAACAATATCAAGACAAATGGAGTTACAGAGGAAGAGGTGAATATGACCAGGGAGAATTTCCTCAAGGAAGATGCAGAGAGGATTAAGACAAACGATTATATAATGGATCGTGTAAAGTGTTATATCAACAATGGTATTTATACTCCATTGCCTGAAAACTCTACAGAAATATATAAGAACCTTGACGGCAAGAAGATACAGGAGATGGCAAATAAGGTTTTCCGTGACAACTATTTTGAGTTTGTAATGTTGCCGAAGTAGGAAGGGCCAGAGTAAAAGGTGCAAAGAATGAGGGGTATAATCTTGGATGTGCGCAGATTTCTGCTGCTATCTGGGAGGCTAGCACTGGAACAAAAAACTGCTTGACGATAGGCTACTCCCTCAATTGCCGTGCCGATATAAGCAAAACATTTTCGGCGTTTATTTAACTTGACGCTTAATTACCTTATCGAATAATATTTATATTTGAGGACGCATTTTGCGACCTCAAATTATTACTCATGACTACAACCTCACTAATTAAGGCAGATTATCATTCATTGATTCACGAGATCAGGGGATATAAAGTGATGCTCGATTTTGATCTGGCCGCATTATATGGAGTCGAAACAAAAAGACTCAAAGAAAGTGTTCGAAGAAACATTGACAGGTTTCCAGAAGATTTCATGTTTGAATTAAACAAAGATGAGTTTTTGAATATAAGGACGCAATTTGCGACCTCAAAAAGGGGTGGAACCAGATATGCGCCAATGGTTTTCACAGAACAAGGAGTAGCAATGCTTTCATCAGTTCTTAACTCTGATAAGGCCATCAAAGTAAATATCGAAATAATGAGAGCCTTTGCAAAATACAGGGCTTTTCTGATCGAAAATCAGGACTTAAAAGTTGAAATAAGAGCTATGGATGAGAAGATTAATAAAGTATTTAAGTTTCTTCTTGACAGGATTGATGAACTGCATCAAAACGTGACTAAGCCAAGAAAAAAGATTGGGTATAAAAACTATGACCAATAAAAAACAGAAATAGTTCTGCTTATAACACGGTCAGTGGGCCAATTTGCTTACCGCTGAGCAGGACGGCCTGTCCCGTGAAACGGGAAGTTGTCACCTAGTTGCAAAATTGGCATGACAGGATACGAAACACTTAATCGTCAACTGCCATGCCATTAGTCACAATAATTGACTCCAATGCTGCATCAAAATTGATAAAAAGATATTTTTCAAATATTTAGGATATGAAAACGAAGAATGTGGAATTAGACGTTGACTTCATTGGTGGACAGAGATCGTTGACAAAAGAAGAAGAAAAAGCGATCAGTGACTTTATTCGCAAAGAGAAGTCAAAAAAAACGAAAACTTCTTCTCGTAAAAAGGAAACAATTAGACAAATAACATGATCTAGCACTAACCACCATTAGGTCAACGCTAAGCTTGTCAACCTCCCTCTATTGACATCCGGTTAGGTAACATTAATTATTTCTTCTACTCATGTATTCATATTACAAATTACTTTATTTAGTGTTTTTAAACACATCATAGTTCAGATTAAAAAGCTTAAATTGAGATGGGAAATAAATTCAATATTGAATGAGAAATAATCGCCGGGATTTTATTAAAAAAACTTCTGCTTTTACAGCTTTTACTTTAGCCGGAATTAAGGCATCAGGTTCAGATTTGTCTGATTCTGAAAAAAGCAAAAAACACTTGCAAAAAGATGGAACAGCGATTGAGAAACAGGCTTATGTCAAGGATGCCGGTATAAAGATGTGCTTCGCCTATTTTTCAGGAATAGAGGCCGAAAAACGAAAAATTGAATTCGGGAAACAGCTAGATGTTTTGGGCGCCGTTGGTGGAATAAACCCTGCTATGGCCGGACTGAATAATGTTAATGCATGGGATTACGAAGGCGTGGTTGCTGTTAAAAATGCCTGGGAAAGGGTTGGATTAAGGCTGGAAGTTATTGAGGGTCCGCCTGCACTATCCGAGAAGACAAAGCTTGGATTGGAAGGCAGAGATCAGGAGATTGAGAACTTCATTACTCTGATGAAGAATCTTTCAAAGGCAGGGATAAATATAATCTGTTATAACTGGATGCCGGTAATAGGCTGGGCAAGAACTACCAACGACAGACCCGGCCGAGGAGGAGCGCTAGTGACAGCCTTTGACTATCAGGATATTAAGGATAATTCCCTTACAAAATATGGAGTAGTTTCAAAGGAAGCTCTCTGGAAAAATCTTGAGTATTTTCTAAAAGCGGTTATCCCTGAAGCGGAGAAATATGGTATTAAACTTGCAATGCATCCCGATGATCCGCAGGTAGACAGCATCAGGGGAATATCACGTATAATGACAACGGTGGATGCTTTCAACCGGATGGCTGATATCTATCCCAGTCCGAACAATGGTATAACTATGTGTCAGGGTAACTTCTCCCTGATGGGCGCAGATATTCCAACTATTGTCCGGGATTTTGGAAAACGAAACCTCATTCACTTTGTACATTTCAGGAATGTCAGAGGAGGAAAGATGAATTTCGTCGAGACATTCCACGATGAAGGCCAGATAGATATGTATGAGGCAATGAAAGCATATATCGGAATTGGCTTTAAAGGTCCTTTGCGTCCCGATCATGTTCCTACTATGGCCGGAGACAGTAACGAACATCCGGGCTACAGCGCTCTTGGCAGTCTGTATGCTGCCGGTTATATCCGTGGTTTGATAGAGGCAGTAGCTAAAAACGGATAAAGTCCGGAATGAATTTGAAAGTTTAACATAACCAATTATAAAATGAAAAGAATAGCAATACTTGTATTCGTTTTTATTCTGGCAGGATTCATTTCCAGGGCTCAGAATGTCGGTTCTTCGCCTGAATACATCAAGGCATTAACTTCTGAATGGAAAGGTGAGCGTTTTCCCGATGGCAGACCAAAAGTGTCGGATGCAATCCTTCGGCGTTTAAAAAATATCTCTATCGAGGATGCCTGGGGTGTCTTACGTAACAAGGGCTATTTGAACCAATTCGAGGGAGACTGGACAATCATACACCCTGATAGTTCTATGACCGGGCGGGTCGTAACAGCCCAATACATGCCTCTTCGCCCTGATTACGATAAGTATGTAAAGCAGCAGGGCAAAATTGAAAACCGTTCCCAGCAGGGCGGAACAAACTCCTGGCCAATAGATGTTCTTACTAATGGAGATGTCTATGTAGCAGATAGCTATGGGAAAATAGCTGACGGCACTCTAATCGGAGATAACCTTGGCAATTCAATCTATGCCAGATCACAGAGAGGAGTGGTTTTTTACGGGTCTGTCAGGGACCAGGAAGGGCTTGATGAAATAAATGGTTTCAACGGATGGATCAAAGGATCGGATCCTTCATATATATCGCAGATGATGCTGACTGCAATAAATGTTCCGATTCGTATCGGTCGTGCCACAGTTCTCCCAGGTGATGTTGTCCTCGCAAAAAAATACGGGGTGATCTTTATACCCGCCTATCTTGTGGAGGATCTTGTCATCACTTCCGAAGTCACCGTTCTTCGGGATCAGTTCGGACATCAACGGCTGCGTGAGAAGAAATATCTTCCGGGACAGATTGATAGCAGCTGGAGTGAAGAGATCAAAAAAGACTTCCTGAACTGGATAAATAATTATCCTGGTAAACTGCCCATGTCAAAACAAGAGCTGGATGATTATCTTAAAACGAGGAATTATTGAGGCCTCAGGCGTGAGGCGTGAGGTATAGGCTTAAGAAATAAATAGGTGCCAGGCCCGGATGCTGATGAGTAATTCCGTATTAAAATTGTTTAGATACTTAACAAAATATTTAACCCAACTTTTAAAACCATGAAAAATATTTTACATCATATTGTCAATCGGGAAGTTGGCCATTTGAATTCAGGTACTTCTTCTTCGCAGAAAGTGAAAAAAGAAAGTCCTGTTGAAAATAACAGACGTGAATTTATCAAGAAAGCCGCACTGGGTGGCATAGCGCTTGGTGGTTTTATGAGTATGTCAATAGAAGATACTGTATCTCAGGTAACATCTAAGGTGCAACGCGCTTCAGCTCCATCTGAGTTAAAAATTACCGACATGCGTTATACTTTAACGGCGGCTATGGGTGGAACTGCAATTATTCGTATTGATACAAATCAGGGTATTTATGGTCTGGGAGAGGTCAGAGATGGCGCTGATCCCCGTTACGCACTCATGTTGAAAAGCCGTATTTTGGGGTTGAACCCATGTAATGTAGAAATGATATTTAAGATTATCAGGCAGTTTGGAGGTCAAAGCAGGCAGGCTGGTGGAGTATGTGCGGTAGAAATGGCTCTCTGGGATCTATGTGGAAAGGCTTATGGAGTACCGGTCTGGCAACTATTAGGTGGAAGATACCGTGACAAAATAAGATTATATGCAGATACTCCTGAAGCTAAAACACCGGAAGAACAAATAAAGCTGATTAAGTATCGGACCGAGGATCAGGGGTATACATGGCTGAAGATGGATTTATCTATCTCAGAACTTATAAACATTCCCGGTACATTAGTGAATCAGAAATTCTGGATGAACAACAAAGATCTGAATCAATGGCAGGGTAATTATATGTCATATGAAAATACCAAACATCCGTTTACCCAGATACAAATTACAGATAAAGGTCTGGAGGAACTGGCTAAAATAGTGGAAAATGTGCGCAATATAGTTGGTTATGATATTCCTCTTTCTACCGATCACTTCGGCCATTTTGATCTTAATAATGGTATACGTTTAGGCAAGACATTGGAGAAGTACAGGTTGGCATGGATGGAAGATATTATTCCATGGGACCTGACCGACCAATGGAAAACATTGTCTGACGCATTGGAGACACCTGTTCTTACCGGGGAAGATATTTACCTGCTGAAAAATTTTAAGCCACTGATAGATATTCATGCAGTTGATATAGTTCATCCCGATTTAGCCACTTCCGGTGGTATTCTGGAGACAAAAAAAATAGGTGATTATGCAGAAGAAATGGGAGTAGCGATGGCGATTCATCAGGCAGGTACGCCGGTGTCATTTATGGCTGACGTGCATTGTGCAGCAGCCACACAAAACTTCCTGGCGTGTGAGCACCATAATATTGATGTCCCATGGTGGGAGAGCTTGGTTAAGACAACAGACGCAAGGCAATTGATTACAAAAGGTTTTGCCAATGTACCCCTTTCTGCACCTGGATTAGGAATTGAACTTAATGATGAAGAAGTAAAAAAACATCTTAGTCCCAACGATAAAGGTTATTTTGAACCGACCCCTGAATGGGACCAGAGGCGTTCCCACGACAGGATATGGAGCTGATCATCTTTATTTGACACTGTTACATATTCTGTTTTTTTGCCAGGATTTTTACCAGTTCAATACCATCAGCTTTGCCAAGATCTCTGGAATATTTCTTATCGACAGGGTTATTCCAATGCTCATGAACACCCAGGCTTGGAATCGGAATGCCNNCTGTTATCCGGATCATAGATAATTCCTTTAGGCCAGTTTTTTGATGATGCTGCCTGGTGAAGATAATCATCCACTCCCTGGGCAAAGTTGGGACGGTTTCTCCAGTCAGGAAGACCAACCATCGCCTCTGACCTCAGGAAATCGAAGCAGACCGATTCAAGGGCAACCTGATCGAGAGAAACAAATATTGAATTGGGCCAGTCGTTATTAAAAGGTGCCATCTGCCATTTCACAGGAGCTACTGTCGCCTCCGGACCGCCCCATAAACCATCGACAATATTGAGAACCGTATTTCGGCCCAGGTATTTACTTCCCATCAGGTCGACCTGAACACGGTACATACCATAATCAAGCCTGTAGGGATGATCATTCTGGTCACCAACAAGACCCGGATGCAAACTGGCAGCCGTTTTTCGGGTAATTGAACCGAAATGATTCTTTGCCATCAGAGTTATCCCTGCGCATGCATGAGCCTTTAATGCAGCAATATTTATCATATAATCAGCATTCTGCATTGCTGTGTACAGGCAATCAGGTCCGCCTTTTAAAACGGTTCCTTTATCCGAATAAAAAATGACAGGCGTGGTTTCAGGAGCCAGGAATGTTCTTCCGAGAGCTTCAGCTTCTTTTGTCCGGTCGCCATAAATCACATTTGGGAATACACTATGCAGCAGTTCAAAATTATCTGAATAAATATGTGCCATCGGGTCGGCAACAATTATTTTATTTTGCGGTACTCCGGCGATATTTACGAGTTGTTTAAGCACAGCCAGTATAATCTGCGGTGAGGTTTCCGAATAACCCAGCGAACCTTTTCTTCTTGTGAAATCGTCGTTGGTGCTCCAGTTGGCACAACCCTGGTTTATTTTTATGAAAATAGTTTCATTGTTCCTGTATCCGGTATCACCTTTCCCTTTTTGTTTGTTGAAATGTCTGAAAATCTCATCCCACGCCTCCTTCGGATCCTTTTTATCAGATATAGCAAGTATAGTTCCTGCCAGCATCTTATCTATAACATCCTGGTTGTTGTTCTTTGCCAGAAAATACCCGTCATTTTTCGAAATATCGTTGGTGCAGTTTTCGTTCGTGGCATCAGGATCCCAGCTCCAGACGACCCTTCCGGGAATTATTCCCTGGGGCACACCCATTGGAGCATTGGGAATATGCATGGGAACTTTCTGACCCTTTGCGGCAAAAAGCGGATCTGATTGTCTGATAAGATAATAGATTGAAAACACTAACAGCAGGAGCACTGATCCGGATGCAAAAAGATATTTTTTCCTCCTTATATTTTTGAAGAAAAGTTTCAATGAGGTGGAAATGCCGGTAATTCCGATTAACCATATAACGAGTCCGGACATTAACGGGTATGCTACTTTCATACACGGATAGTTTGCCCGTTGAGGTTTTGGAATTACCCTTACAAGAAACCAGATAAGTGCCAGTATACCGGGTATCACTGGGAGTAAAGTTCTCAATAACTTATAGTTTTGAAAATATTCCCTAAGTCTTTTTATTCTTGGTTCAAGCTTAATTCGATTCATTTTAAAGATGTTTCTTGACTAACTGTTTAAATTTAAAGTAGTTTTTAGCATAATCCGAAGTTCTGATATTTAAGAACCTGGAACCATCAAAATGAGAAGCACCCAGGTCAGTTGCGATCCACAGGGAGCCGTCTTTGTCAATAAAGATATTGTTTATTCTGTTTGAAGGCAAACCATCAACAGTTGTCCATTTTGTAGCATCAGACAGTTTGGTTCCAAATTTCACCAGACCTCCCTGAGTTCCGACCCATATTTTGCCGGTTTTATCTTCTGCTATAGCTGTAACGTGTTGATCAGGAAGCTTTTCGGTATAAGAATCATCCCATCCCTCTTTTGCATCAAATTTTGAATGACGCGATAATCCCTTGTCTGTTCCGAACCATTGATGTCTTTTTGAATCAACGAAAATGCAAGTTATATTATCTCCAGCCAGAGCTGACCATGGCGCCACAAAACTTGAAGCTCCAGAATAACCATCCACAGATCTGATAAGTCTGGCGACACCTTCTCCTTGTGTTCCGAAAAAGATAGTATCACCACTCGCCATTGAAGAGGTTATTTTATTTTCGGTGATATCGGTTATTTTGGTAATGAATTTCCATGTTTCATTTGCCAGGATGCCAATACCGGCAGGTGTGGAGAAAAAGACTGAAAAATATTTATCAGAAGTGATCTGGCTGATTATATCTGACAGGAATAAATTGGTTTTTGAATAGAACCTGGAAGCTGATGTGACTTCATTGGCAGAATAATTTATCTTAATTGTTCCTTTCATTGTTCCTATCCAAATCACTGAACCATCAGGTGTCATCTGTCGTTTGATGTCATTAACGATTCCCGGAGAATCGGGCTGAACTGCGAAAGCTTGCCACATGTCACCGCATTTTCTGAGCAGCCCTTTATCTGTGCCGAACCACTGGCAACCATATTCATCAACAAATATCGAAAGAACCTTATCTCCCGGTTTTTGGCCATTCAATATTGCTGTGAAACACAGGATTATGCATAAAGTGTACGGTCTGCCTGACATAATATTCCGGATTTTTTAAATTGATATACCAGAATGCCATTTTAGGAATATCAACAAATATATGTAATTGAAGAGATTTCGAAAGAAATATTTTAGTGTTTTTAAATAACATAAACCACTTAAAATGCAAAAAGGAGATACTCTAATTTTTATTCTTCATCGTGTTCAAATATTAACGGAATAAAAGTTGTCCGGATATTGTCTTTATATAGAAAGAATAAGGAAACGGGCTGATTTCAGATAGCGCGACAATTATGGACAAAATCACAGCGGAGCAGAATTTGACCGGGTCACTTAAACCGGTTAATAATTCTTCAGTTGGAAATGAAAAGAGTTTGACATGCTGTTATGACGGAGAATTCTATCCTTTGTTGGGCTCTGGTGGGTATCTGCATCAGTTATTTGAAACTACAGCTGAAAAATATCCGGAAAATATTGCTGTTCAATTTAATAACGAAACGGTTACTTATTCGGAATTAAATAAAAAAGCAAACAGACTTGCACGTCATTTAAAGTCTTCAGGAATTGGAACCGGAGATTTTGCCGGCATATTCTTATCGCGAACACCTGACATGTTTGTAGCCATGCTCGGGATCTTAAAATCCGGAGCCGCATATATTCCCATAGACCCGAAATATCCAGCCGACAGAGTCCTTTTTATACTTAACAATTGCAATGCTAAATTAATAATCTCGAACTCAGATCTCATAAATAAACTAGCCGGTTTAAGTTGCATCGCCCTTTTGATGGATGAAGAAAGGAATATGCTTAATATTCAATCATCACTTAATCTATCGGTAAGTGAGACCAAAGTGAAGTCAGAAGATATTGCTTATGTTATTTACACCTCAGGTACAACGGGAACTCCCAAAGGTGTCAAAATTTCACATTCTGCGGTATGCAATCTTGTAAGAGTAGAGGGGAAATTATTTGATGTAGATCAATCGGATAAGGTTTTTCAGGGCTTTTCAATCGCATTTGATGCATCAGTTGAAGAAATATGGCTGGCATTCTATTCCGGCGCAACCCTTTTTGTCGGGACAGAAGAAATAATGCAATCTGGTCCGAACTTATCTAAAGTCCTCGTCGAAAACAATGTTACAGTCTTTTCAACTGTCCCCACAATGTTATCGCTGCTTGCTGAAGAGATTCCTTCACTTCGCCTGTTGATACTGGGAGGTGAGGTTTGCCCGACTGAACTGGCTAAACGATGGGCAAATCATGGGAGACGGATGATAAATACTTACGGGCCGACAGAAACGACGGTGATAGCAACTTATTGCGAGTGCAGTACCCGGAATAACGTTACTATCGGGAAACCTATTCCGAACTATTCGGCTTATATTCTTGATTCTGAGATGGAACGAGTAGCTAACGGTGTGGCTGGTGAACTGTGCATTGGCGGGCTGGGTTTAGCCGAAGGCTATGTTAATCTTCCTGAACTTACTCAAAAAAAATTCATTATTCCTAAGTTTAGAACTAATCCTGATTTTCCAAAACTATTGTATCGGACAGGCGATTTATGCCGTATTAATGAATCTGGTGAAATTGAATTTTTAGGACGGATTGATTCACAAATAAAACTGAGAGGGTTCCGTATCGAACTGACCGAAATTGAATCACAACTTATGCTCTGCGAGGGTGTTCAAAGCGCTTCTGTGGCAGTAAAGAATGGTTACAATGGGATTCAATTGCTGGTAGCCTACATCGTAACTTCCGGCACAGATGTATTCAACCCCGAAATTGCAAGAGAACAGTTAAAATCCAGGTTAGCGCCTTTCATGATACCAAATATTTTCGAGATAGTAACTGAGTTGCCCTTATTGCCAAGCGGCAAGATTAACAGGGCTAAGTTGCCTGATCCCAAAGCTGCTGTGAAGGGTGTACATTCTGCTGACCCTTCAGATTGTTCATTAAATGAGCTTAAAATACTTCATTTATGGCAAAAGCTGTTTTCTCCAAATAAGGTTGGTATCGAAGATAATTTTTTTGATCTGGGCGGTCATTCTCTTTTTGCCTCACAGATGATTTCGGAGCTGCGCAAAGACCCTCAAATGAACATGCTTTCAGTGCGTGATATTTATGATTATCCTACCATCAGGGAATTAGCGGCCTATATCGATGAGCTGAATAAAAATATCGCCTCAGGAGGAGCTGCGAAACACAAAAAAAGCACAGTCAACGCAAATACTTATTATCTGGTTACGATATTACAAACTTTGTCGCTACTCTTTTTCTACAGCATAGCTACTTTACTTATCACTTCCCCGTTCATAATCAGACATAGTTTTCCACACCTGAGCTACTATATTCTTGCTTTTCTGTGCCTCAATGTTGTTATTCTTAGTTACCCGTTGTTATTGTTGCTGTCAGTTATTTTTAAATGGCTGGTCATTGGTAAATTCAAGGAGGGGATTTATCCGTTATGGGGATTCTATTATTTCAGGTTCTGGTTCGTTAAAAAATGTGTTGATATTACTCCGGTGGCACTCCTGACAGGAACTCCTTTTTTGGCAATGTACTTCAGATTAATGGGTACAAAAATAGGCAAAAATGTCTACCTGGGTTCAGACAGGGTGAGAGTATTTGACCTGGTGACAATTGGGAACAACTCAAGTATTTCAAAGGAAACCAATATACTTGGGTATGTTGTTGAGGATGGAATGTTAAAACTTGGTCCGATTTCAATTGGAAACAATTGTTTTGTCGGAGCCAGAAGCTTGTTGAATGAAAATACCAGTATGGAGGATGATTCCGCCCTTTTAGAACTATCTATGTTACCAGGGAACCGTATCATCCCGTCAGGTCAGACATGGCGTGGTTCGCCTGCGAAACTTTATGAGAATGAATATGATTTGCTGGTTGAAGCTAAAAAGAAGTCTCCGAAACCAATAAACCTGATTCAAAGGATAGGATTGACCATAGTTCATTTTCTGGCATTACTTTTTGTACTACTTTTGCCCTGGTTGTTACTGGTTCCATATTCACTGATTATTTATTTTTCGAATATCCGTGCAGGTATTTTTACAGCTCTGCTGACTATTATACCCTTATCTGCCCTTTACATATTGATATTTTGTCTGAGTTCTGCAGGATTGAAATGGATTGTGCTGGGGAAACTAAAAGCCGACGACATTCCGCTCAATAGTTTTTTATATATCCGGAAATGGATTGTTGATTCAGTAATAGCAATGAGTTTATTGATGATAAAATCATTATATGCAACGTTGTATCTTCCTCCCTGGCTGAGACTTACAGGCGCCAGGATCGGCAAACGTGCAGAAATTTCGACCGTTAATTATATATCGACCGATTTGCTTGAAATAGGCAAAGAGAGCTTTTTGGCCGATTCGGTCAACATTTGTCCTCCATTAATAATCAATGGATTTATGATTCTAAGGAATACCCGGGTGGGTACACGATCGTTTTTAGGTAACAGTGCAGTACTTCCAACCGGGAGTAAGATTGAAGACGGTTGCCTTATAGGTGTACTGTCAATAACCCCATCGCTGCCGGAAGAGGCTAAAATGAAAGATGCGTCCTGGCTTGGTTCTCCTCCCATGTTTCTGCCTAATCGCCAGGAAAGTCCAAAGTTTCCTGAAAAATACACTTTCAAGCCAACATTCTCTTTATACCTTATGAGGGGAGTAATTGAATTCTTTAAAATAACGCTTCCGTTTGCAATTGCGTCAATATTATTGTTGGCATTTTACAATTATGCTTATATTATTTTTAAATCTGGCCATTATATGAGATTTCTTTATGAAGCGCCTCTGATACTTCTCCTTTTGAGCATTTCAACGATTTTTATCGGATGGTTGTTCAAAACCATTTTGGTAGGTAAGTACAAACCGGATGCAAAACCACTTTGGAATACTTTTATATGGAGGAATGAATTTATAAACTCAATATCTGAAAATCTTGTTTATCCGTTTTTTGAAAATATGTTGCTTGGAACACCTCTTGCTCCGGTTTATTTCAGGATTATGGGCTGCAAAATCGGGAAAAAGGTATTCATGGAAACGACTGAAATTACTGAATTTGATCTGGTGACGATTGGCAACGAATCAGCATTAAACTTCGGCTGTACAATTCAAACCCATCTGTTTGAGGATCGTGTTATGAAAATGTCTACGGTCAATATCGGGAAAGCCTGTACAGTTGGTTCATTATCAGTAGTTTTATATGATACAAAGATGCATGACAACTCACAGTTACAGGGGCTTTCACTGATTATGAAAGGTGAATCGCTGCCTGAAAATACAAAATGGCAGGGTTCCCCGTGTCAGCTTCAAAAATAGAGTCTCAATGAACATTGAAATTGAAGATAATCAGGTTCATGTCTGGCAGGTAAGAATTGATACTTCATCTGTCTATCCAAAAGATATTTCGATAACACTTTCGGAAGATGAACTTGAACGGTCCGGCAAATTCAAGTTTCAAAAAGACCGGGAACATTTTATTCTCAGGCATTACCAACTCAGGTTAATACTAAGTAAATACTGCGACTGTCATCCACATGAGATGAAGTTCAGATATAACTCCTTTAAGAAGCCTTTCATTTTTTCACCAAAATGCAAAGGGATTAAATTTAATATCTCCTATTCGCATGATTTTATGGTAGTAGGACTTAATAAAGAAAAGGATATTGGTATCGACATAGAAAAAGTGCATGAAATACATGATTTAGAGACTGTTGCAGTCAATAATTTTTCGTCTCAGGAATTAAAAATCCTAAATGACACATTAGATAAAACAAATACTTTTTTTAAAATATGGACCAGGAAAGAGGCGTTTATAAAAGCTACCGGTAAAGGAATGTATTATCCATTAAAATCATTTTGTGTCAACATTAATTCTTCCGGGAGTTACGAACATCCGGTCATTTTCAACCATCCGATAAAATCAAAACTCTGGGGAATTGCTGAGCTGAATACTTCAGATGGTTACATCGCTTCATTGGCAATCAAATCAAACAAATTCCAGATATCATATTTTCAGTTATAAATAAAAGCCTGGTAATAAGGTCAATACATTTTGAAATAATAATTATAAATTTTTCAGNNGTTCTGATGAATTTTGTTTTTAAAGCTGAAGCCCAGACGCAGAAGCCAGTTGCAAAACCTGATCCTATTTCTCCACCTGAACTCGTAGCGCCGATAGAAGGTGCAAAACTTGAAATGGTTCCTCGTAAAACCATCTTTGAGTGGAAACATGTTGAAGGTGCAAGTAAATACGAGATCGAAGTTGAATACAGCGATGGCAAATGGCATTTAATTTCAAACGCATCCACCAATCTGGTTTCCTATACTCTTGTTTTTCCGGGAAAACAACCTGGCAGATGGAGAGTAAGATCATTTTCCAAAGCCACAGGGAAAGCCGGAGTATATAGTGCATGGAGGAATTTTACCTATCTCAAGTAATTATCCTTCAGCCTGTGGGAAAAATTAATTTCCACAGATTTTGAATTCAACCGGGTTTTTTGTATAGCAACAAATTACCCGGTATTCTTTTGCTATGAAGTTTAAAAGTGCTTTTATCATCTTTAAGTAAGTCTGTTTTTTGCTGGCTTTTTAAACACTTGCTGTTATTCACTTGTTATATACGTTGTTCATGATAAATAATTATTCTGGAACATATGTTTTTATTCTAATTTTAAAGTAATGAGCTTAGAAAAACGATTTAAAGCTATAGTTCAGACATCTGTTGACGACAACAGGACAATACTGATAAGAGTAATTGTCGGATTAATTTTTCTGACAGAAGGAATCCAAAAGTTTTTGTTCCCAGGTTTATTGGGGACAGGCAGGTTTTTGCAAATCGGGTTCAGTCATCCTACATTTTGGGCATATTTCACAGGTAGTTTTGAAGTTCTTTGCGGTTTATTCATCCTTTTCGGTTTGATTACCAGAGTAGTGGTTATTCCATTGTTTGTTATTATGATTACAGCATTTATAACTACCAAATGGCCCATTCTGGAGAGTAAAGGCTTCTGGCCAATGATCCATGAATATCGTACAGATTTTGCCGTGACCCTGCTTCTGATTTATTTGGCTGCTTATGGTGGGGGTAAATGGTCGGTAGATTCAAAATTTATTGATGGCTCAACACACTGAGAGATGATCAAGTTCAATAAAAGAAGTGTCTTTTTATTTGTCCTGATGTGTTTTTTGAATATTCAGAAAGGTTTTGCCGGGCCGCCATTTGGTACTGATGATCCGGAAACCGTAGCATTCAGACATTGGGAATACTATATTTCTTCAATTAACACGTACCAATTGGGGGTTTGGTCCGGTACATCTCCTCACTTTGAGTTAAATTACGGACTCGTTCCAAATGTTCAGGTCCATCTTCTCTTACCGGTGAATTATAACTACACCAGGCAGGAGGGAAGCCGCTTTGGATATGCAGATACGGAGTTTGGTATTAAATATCGTTTTGTACAGGAAACAGAAAGTTCACCTCAGATAGGAACATTCCCTATAATTGAGATACCTACAATAAAGAACAATGGATTCAGTAGCGGGAAAACTAAAATCTATCTTCC
Organism: Bacteroidales bacterium; assembly: GCA_003155705.1. Taxonomy (GTDB): domain Bacteria; phylum Bacteroidota; class Bacteroidia; order Bacteroidales; family VadinHA17; genus LD21. The sequence continues at coordinate 3,945 of PMEC01000144.1, read as the reverse complement.
TGTATGGGCGCAAAAGTCATGGGGTAAACTGACTACTTATGGTGGTGCAGGGTACTGGATAAATCCTGGCGCTGGTAATAAAAACTGGATTTTTTCAGGTTGGGAAATACAATATGATATTTCACCTGCCTTAACTCTTGGCGGAGAGCTTTATTATCATTCTGCAGATACCGGGAATAGTAAATCAGGGACAGGGTTTAATCTTGGTGGTTCTGTTAATCCTTCCACAAAATTTCATATAATTTTTTCTTTTGGTCATAGTATAACTAACACCCACACCGTAAACTCGTATTTGGGATTATTGTGGACAATATAGTTCACAAAAATTCTTTGATATAAGGTGTACCTACATCTTCTTAATTAAAACAATTAATTTTCAACAAGTCAAGAATATTTTGAAAAACATTTGGATTTGTAATATTATAATTAGATATTTGTCTAATTATATAAATGTACAAACATCAAACAGAAAGAAATGAATGATATTTTCAAAGCGCTGAACGACCCTGCACGCAGGGAAATTCTGAAAATGCTTCAAAAGAGGGATATGACTGCAGGCGACATAGCTGCAAGATTTGATATGACAGCACCGAGTATTTCACATCACCTTGATAAACTTAAGCGGGCAGGACTTGTGACAACGGTAAAACAGGGTCAGTTTGTTCTTTATTCAATTAATACAACGATAATTGATGATTTACTTCAATATATATTAACCTTTAAAAAACAAACAGATGAACAAGTATCTTAAAGAGTCCGTATTATGGGTTTTGATAATATTGCCATATGTTTACCTTGCAACAATATGGAACAAACTTCCGGACCAGGTACCAACCCATTTCAATATTTCGGGTAATGCAGATGCCTGGTCAGGAAAAACAACACTGCTCTTCCTTCCGGGAGCAATGGGAATCGGTATCTATCTTTTAATGCTTCTGATCCCTGTCCTCGACCCGAAAAGAAAGATTCAGCAGATGGGGGTTAAGTATTACAACTTCCGGTTTATGCTTACATTTTTCTTTTCGCTGTTTGCTACTTACCTTCTGTTTGTAAGTAACTCAGGCAGTTTAAAAAATCCCAATCTGCTAATAGGGCTGATCGGAGCATTATTCGCTATGCTTGGAAATTATTTCCAGACAGTAAGGCCCAACTATTTTATTGGAATACGAACTCCCTGGACACTTGAGAATGAACTAATATGGAAAAAAACACATCGTCTGGGAGGAAGGCTATGGATGGCAGGAGGTGTTCTGATAGCTATCCTATCATTTTTTATCAAAAGCAACTCTGCACTTGCCATTACATTTGGTGCTATACTGTCTGTAATGGTAATTGTGCCGGTAGTTTATTCTTACACAGAATTTCTCAAAGAAAAAAACTTGTCAAATCAGTGAGTAATTAAAGCTAATTCAAATAATCCTGCCTGAATGGGTAACACGTAAGAAAAATACTGCAACCAAAATGGTATTCTTGAATTATTGATACAGCCTATCCCGATAGCTAATGACTGAAAATGAGTTACTAAATAGGATCAGGAATAATCCCAGAGATTTTTCTGAGCTTTTTAAATTATATTACAAACCGATTTTTGGCTATATTCTTCGCAGGACTGCAGATTTTGATGATTCAGCAGATATTGCTGCTGATACATTTTTGAAAGCGTTCAGAAACATAAATCACTTCTCTTACAAAGGTATTTCGATAAAAGTCTGGCTTTACAGGATTGCAACGAATGAAGTTAATCACTACTTCAGACTCAAACAAAAACATAATTCTATATTTGAGCGCATTGACTTTGAAAATAAAGACATATTCATTAACTACTTTAATGAAGACAGGAAGGAAATAGAGACAGAACTTCAAAAACATGAGCAGTTCTTATCCGTCCTGAAAGGATTAAAGTTGCTCCCTGTCAAATACCAGGTAGTAATATCTTTAAAATATTTTGAAGTCAAAAGCAATAAGGAAATTGTTGAGATACTTAACATTAACGAAGGAACATTAAAATCTCTATTATCAAGGGGACTGGAAAAACTCAGGGGAAAGTGCAACCAATTATAACTTTTATCATTATTGGATATGGAAATACAAAATTTTGAAGAGAAATTAGTAAAAATGACAAAACCTGAAGTAATTCAATTAAGGCATCAGGAAATGCTGGCAAATGCCATTTCAAGTGCAAAGGACAGATCTGTTGTAAATTGGTGGTGGCTTAGTATTCCACTTTACATCATTGCAGCGCTTTTTATGAAGACTGCTTTTATGCCTGACACGACGTTGATTTCAAACATTCATGAGTTTACAGATAAGGAAAAGTACTCATCATTTTTTTTCTTCCTGATTCTCCCGGCTATTTCCATTATTATAAACTTAATAAGTATACGGAAAATTTATTTTCTTTCCGGTAGTCCAAAAGAAATGAAATTTCTTGAGGTTGTATGGTACAATATTCTGATGATCATCATATCGGTTTTGATATTAATCATCTACTCATTTTAAATGATATTTATATGAAATTCCCCTGGTTCAAACGAAATGGAATATTTTTTATCCCTTCATCGAAGGTAGGATGGATAATTTTTTGCGGTGGAGTAGTTTATGCCGTTTATTCCTTCATACAAATTGACAGCAAGTCTCATTCTGTAAGTGATACACTGATCAACTTTGTCTTCAGAGCGCTTTTTATCTGTGCCGTTTATTCTTTAATCGCTTATATTACAAGCAGATCAGCTAATATTAAAGAGGAACATTAGGATCCGGCCAGGATAGTGCCTCAATAACCTCTAATGCCTCCTCTGCTTTTTCAACTGGATTTCAGACCGTCTAAGATTGAAGAGCTTACAAAAAAATTTCTGTATTAAATCCTGATAAACACTTTGTTTTTATACAGAAAATAACACATATACCAGAGAGCGGCCCATATTGCCAGACTGTTTATAATTCCAACTGTCAGGGACCCGCCCCATGAAAAAAATGCTGTGGTGAACGGATGGAAGATCTTACTCACCAGATTGCTTCCCCCTATTTCAAAAAAGAGATAGATGAAAATGCAGTTCATCCCGACAATCATAAAAAATTTTGATCCCGCAACAAATTGCTTTTTCACATCAATCAGCCAGTAGCTGAAACAGAGAGCCAGAATGGTCCAGCCTCCGCTGGCAAAAACAAAAGAGGATGTGGCGATCTTCTTGATTATAGGAGTCACAAAATCAAGTGAATATCCTATTATTAAAGCTGATACACCGGCAATAAGCATTATTTGGATTTTCTTTGCAGCAGGTTTATCACTCATAAGGAGCTTGCCAAAAAGGACACCCCATACGGTATGAGCAATTGTCGGAAATGCATTAATCGATGCCCATGGGCTCTTTGATACTCCCTCGAGAAGATTATTTACATAGGCTCCAAGATTATGATAAACAACCCATGGTTGGTTGAATCCTTCCACTGGAAAAAACCGGTATGCAAGGTCAGTAATTAAAAGTATTACCAGGGTGAGAATAATCTGAAATGGAACGCTTCCCCTCATTATCAGAAACGCAACCAGATAAGTAACTGATAGTTGAGTAAGCACATCCTGCATCCTGAAACCTATGTTTCCCGGTTCAATACAGTATAAAGCCCATCCAAGGAGAAGCAACAGGAATGAACGTTTTATTGCATGAAGTGTAATCAACCTGTAACTGTCACCCATTTTTGTTCTGTTGGCAACAGATAAGGGAATACTGACTCCCACTATGAACATGAAAAATGGTTGGATAAGATCCCAGAAGTGCATGCCATGCCATTCATGATGACTTAACTGAATTCCTATGAATTGCATGAATTTACTATTAAAAAGAGCAAACTGTCCATAAAGGTGTGTGCTTTCACCCATTAAAAGAAACATGGTAAGACCGCGAAAAAAGTCAATTGAATTCATCCTTTCTATTTTTGGAGAACTCA
>PMEC01000030.1 GCA_003155705.1 Bacteroidales bacterium | reverse complement strand
CTCTGGCTCTTTGGCGATACCTGGATCGATGCCTCCGGCAAAGGAACCCGTAAGGGCGCACTTATGGTAAGCAACAGTGTCGCAATCCAGGTTGGCACCGATCCAACAACAGCCGCAATTTCTTTTTACTGGGGAAGGAATGCCAACGGCAAGCCGGATGCAATGTTCCCTGATCGAAACGGTGAGTCGCTCTGGTTTGGAAATGGAGTCCGAGTTGGCGATCGATTAATTCTCTTTTTTGCTCGGACAATTCGGAATACTGGTGTTGGCTTAGGCTTCGAGCATGTAGGTTGGACGGCAATAATGGTGACNNGGAATCCTCGTAGGTTTTGCAGCAGTCCAAAAGCTCGACGGGTACATTGTTGCATTAGGTTCTCAAAACCCTGTCAAATCGCACCCGATATTCGCAGCGCGTTGGCCTATTGATGAGGTTCGTCGAGGAAATTTACTTCACCCGGAGTGGTGGGCGGGCGATCGGTTAGGATGGATTCCGAATTCGTCCGATGCTCAACGTTATCCCTTGTTCAATGGTGGGCAATCTGAACTGACCATCCACTTTGATAACCTGAGTCAGCGATTTATATCCGTACAAACTGCGGGTTTCGGTGCAGCAGACATTTTGATGAGGGCAGCACCATCGTTTATCGGTCCGTGGTCAGATTTGCGAATGGTGTACCGGCCTCCTGAGTATTATAGGCCGAACATAATGATCTACGCGGGCAAGGCGCATCCGGAATTAACTGGTGCCGACCTTATATTAACATATGCCACGAATACCTTCAAATTCGAAGAGCAATTGACGGACAGCCTCATTTACTATCCAAGGTTCGTCCGACTAACAAGGTGTCGGTAGATCTTACAAACTCTGCCGTTTACGAACGCATAATAGGCAGCGTCATAGGATATAAAAATAGCGTGCTCGACAACGCCTAACACCGGACAAACCCGTACCGAACCACTACTGTTTATTAAATTACAATACCCAGACAAATCCTTCACAAAATTCTATTAGCACCATGACTCAGATATTATTTGATTGACAGACACAAAAACAATGACAGTTTTAAAATAGGCCCGAAATGCTAACACGGTCAGTTGGGGTAATTTGCTTAGCCTTCGCAAAAGCTACGGCTAACAAAGTTGTCACAATATTTGCCCGCCCGACCGTACGGTCGTACGGGCGGGCAAAGTAACCTTGATAGGAAATTAAAGACTTAAACATTCGAATCATCAAATAACAAACTACTTGTACCGCGATCGTGACAAAGCCCTCGCGCATCGTGATGCCTGACGCTCACTTCGTTCGGTCAGGCCAGGAGCAAATATTGCGCCATACTTGCTTGCCCTCGGGACATCCCGATAGCTATCGGGACCCTGCCAACAAACGGGACAAGAAACCGGCTGGCTGCCCGCCCGACCGTAACGGTCGTACGGGCGGACGCCAGTAACGCAAACTACCTCAACTGCCGCGCCGTTAGCGCTCATTGATAACCCGACCGTACAAATCTTTAAGAAATTCCAGATTACTTAATTTATACTTACGAATTTTCCTTGCTCCATAATACGATACGAAAATTCCAATAGGAGCTGCTACAATAAGAGCAATTAGGGATTCTTCAGTTTTAAGGACTTCCAGAAATAATTTATGTTCGAAATAAACATGGATTGATAATACAATTAACACATAAAGGACTGGGATTAAATACAAATACAACTTGCTAAATCTACCCGTCAACCCTTTTGATAATAACCTAATTCTCACCTCTAACCAGTTTCTTAAAGGTTGATCAAATTTGTTGTTTTGCAATTTATACCACGAGAATAAACCGGACAGAAGGGCAACAATAGTAATAATTCCAAGAGATAAATTATTAATCAAAAGAATTAAATCTTCTTTTCGATCAAGGGTAGTAATTGTAACATAGGACAAGACTCCTGCACAAACAATGATATCGATAATAATAATGCTAAGAAATTTGTTCACGGTTTGTCTGGCTTTCGAAGTAAGTAATAATTCTAATTCATCTTTGGGTATCTGAGTGATTTCGAGATCAATACTTCTCCAGATTTTTTGTAATTCATTATTTTCCATGACTTTAGTTTTTAATATTTTGTTTTATAGACTCTTTTGCTCTACTAATTCTTACACCAACATTTGATTTTGAGATACCAATAATCTCGGCTATTTCATCATAGCTCTTTTCATCAAGGTATAAAAGCATTATTGATCTATCAATTTCATCAAGTTCGTAGATAGCGTTTAGCAATAATTTTAATGATTCATTCTTAGATAACTCCTCAAAAATATCAGAGGAGTCAGGTATATCTGGTAATGTTTCTCTGTATTCAATTCTTGAAATCTTTTTAATTTTAATCCTGGAAATTGAAGTGTTAATCGAGACAGCATAGATCCATGACCCAATACTATTTTTGTTTTGCAGTTTTGGATAAGATTTCCATAGTTGATAAACGATTTCCTGAAAATTATCAACCCTGTCAGATGCATTCTTAAAATATATTATACTGACTTTATGCAATATACCTTGATAATTTGATAATATTTCTAGAAATTCTTCTTTCGTTGAGTTCATATTTAAATCGTTTCTTATAAAGTCTATTTTGGAGAATATTTATTACAAAAAAAACAAAAATAAATTCAACTATTCAATTAACTGACTCTATAATTGACAGATAATAAGACAACGAAGCGCTAACACGGTCAGTTGGGGTAATAAACTTGTCACGATATTTGCAGCACCTTCTCTGGACAAGTGACATTTTACATTAACAATTTAACCATCCAAAACCTTGCATCANNCTAAGCCAGCCGCACCCTACTTTGCCCGCCCGGCTGACGCCGTTCGGACGGGCAAATACCGCGCCATGCCCTTCTCGCACCGGGACAGTTTCACTGCTCACAACCGGGACAAGAACCCGGCTGNNGCGCCAGTAACGCAAACTCCCACAACTGCCGTGCCGTTATAGGCAAGTGGATCAGCTTGGGTACACGAGATAATTTGTTGATTTGTAATAATATCAGATATTTATCTTGACTTATAAACCCATATCATTTATCGGGACTTTGCTCGCGCACAAAAATTTAAAAATTCTTAAAACAAACATTTGGCACATTTACTTTTGCCTCCAACCCACAACTAATATCAGCTTTAAAAAATAGAATTTCCAAATTCCCCAACCCTTAATTATAAACCGTATTTTAGTATCCTGATGTGTATTTAAAACTCTTTAGCAATTCTTAAAATTATGTCAAAAGCAATGAAATGGTTTTTAAGTATTCTTTTAGTTATTAATTGCAGCTTTCTTTCTGCACAAAAAAATTATTGGTCTTATCTGGTTTATTTTGGTGGTTTTCCTGTAAATCATATTCCGAAGGGGATATCTATTCCCAATAACGACAAAAAATCGAGAATGATTATCAATGCAATAATTGAAGGATCTTCTTATGACAATTTAAAGCAAAAATATCCGGATAGTCTTGATCTTAAGTTGGAGAGGTTAATTTCCGGAGGAGTTATTGAAAGAACCTCAAATAGTTTTAAGTTTTTGTTTCCAGTCTTGGTTGGAGTTAACAGAACAAAACTTGAAACTATCATTCACAAAAAAATAGCAGAATCAAAAATAACTCTTGATTCTATGGTTTTTGCGCTAAAAAATTCATTGGGTAAAAATCCAGATATGATTTTTCATTTTATATGGTCAAGGATTATTGATGAATGCTGGTGGAACCTATATAACTCAACCTATCAAACCGACAAAGGCCCTCCAAGCATTACATTTATTGTCTATCCACCACATCCCTATCAATGTGGCACGAATACCTACTTTTTTCCTGATAATGACGTATACTCAATGTCCTGGAGTTATAATATCTTTAATGAATCATTTAAACTTCCTCCCAAAAAATCTTTTTTCAACCTGGCAACAAATAAAACAATATCTAATTCTGATCATGATTTCTTTGNNTGAGTAAAATCTTTCAAATTCCTGCTGATGATCTTTTTGTCCTGACCTCACATGAAATTGCCTATGAATTAATAAAGGTGCTTAGTGAGAGAAATATTACTTATATTCCAATTCTTTTAAAAAATAACCCAGATCAGAATTTAAGAAATCTTGTTTCAATAAGATTTCATAAACCTATATAATTTTCAAGCAGATTGTTAAGCCCTCATGCACTCAAGCTACAGTGATCTTATGTACAAAGCTTATCAAAGTGCTTGCAAAAGACCTGGATAGAATTTTAAAATTTTTTTCTCCTCACCAGAGTAAAAAACCGCGAGTTACTGAACAATTAGAAGTCACTCATAATCAAAAAAAATAATCAGAAGGGGACAATGTCTGGGTAGCGAGACAGGATAACCGCCAGCCTATAACACGGTCAGTTGTGGTAAGTTTTTTGTCATGGTATTTGCAAAACCTTATCTGGACAATTTACTAAATGCTTAAATATCACAATCTTCTAAAGCCTTTCGTCATCGTAACGCGATAC
>PMEC01000089.1 GCA_003155705.1 Bacteroidales bacterium | reverse complement strand
GCATCAAATCCCCTGGTTTTAAATTCCTTTCCATCGTACTCCCATGTAATAACCTGCTTCCTGAACGATTCGGAAGAAAGAGGAAATATGCACTTGGCAAACAATCAGGCAAAGCAACGGTAAGAAAAAACCTGGAGGAATTCGGTCTTTTTCTTAATCCTGAATCACTGACTAAAGTAACTCAGAGAGTAATTGAACTAGGCGATAAAAAAGAAAATGTAACAACAGAGGATTTGCCCTTTATTATTGCAGATGTGCTTGGTAATGACCAGATAAACTATAAGATTTTTATTAAAAACTACTCACTTTCACTCTCCTATGGACTTAAACCATCTGCAAACATCCAGGTCGAAATTGATGGTAATTTATACCAGGAGACCTCCTCAGGCGACGGCCAGTACGATGCTTTCATGAAAGCTTTACGGATTATTTATGACAGACTTGGAAAACGGTACCCTTTATTAACAGATTACCAGGTATCAATACCTCCCGGAGGTAAGACTGATGCCCTGGTGGAAACTGTAATTACCTGGGATTATGATGGAAAGGAATTCAAAACGAAAGGGTTGGATGCAGATCAGACCGAATCAGCAATTAAGGCAACCGAAAGAATGCTGAATATTATCGAAGGATTGAAAGAAAAAGTTAAGGTGAAAACCAAAGAGAAAGAAAAGAAGAGTTTTGTCGTATAAATTAAATCGCATTTACTAATAATTACTATTCAAATAACTAACCAATTATAGAAATCAGCTTATGAGCAAATCGTACAATATTGCAGTTATACCAGGTGACGGCACCGGTCCGGAAGTTGTAAGGGAAGGTAAAAAAGTACTTAGCGCCGTTGCTTCAAAATTTGGATTTAAAATTAATTATGAAGAGTTCGATTTTGGAGGAGAACGTTATCTGAGAACAGGTGAANNCTGCGTTTTGAACTGGATCAATACATTAATCTTCGTCCTATTAAGCTCTACCCTGGCGTTGCCACACCCCTTAAAGATAAAGGACCTGAACATATTGATTATGTTGTAATAAGGGAAAATACCGGTGATGTTTATACAGGTATAGGCGGTGTAACAATGAAAGGCACTCCTCATGAAGTTGCAGTTCAGAATATGGTGTACTCCCGTATGCAGGTTGAACGATGTCTGAGGTATGCTTTCGATTATACAAGAAAAAGGAAGAAGAAGAATACGCTTGCTCTTTGCGGAAAGACTAATGTATTGACATATGTTTATGATCTTTGGGAAAGGGCATTTCATGAAATTGGCAAAGCAGATTATCCTGAAATTATTCGCGAGTATTATCACGTTGATGCAACCTGCATGTGGATGGTTAAAAACCCTGAATGGTTTGATGTAATTGTCACTGGCAATATGTTTGGGGATATAATAACCGACCTCGGAGCTATTACCCAGGGAGGAATGGGTATTGCGGCAGGTGGTAATATCAATCCTGAAGGTGTCTCAATGTTTGAACCTATTGGCGGTTCTGCTCCTAAATATACTGGTAAAAATGTAATTAATCCACTGGCTTCCATTTCCTGTGGAGCTATGATGCTTGATCACCTTGGTGAAAATAAAGCTGCACAGGCAATAGAAAATGCAATAATGTACGTAACAGCCAACAAATTAAAAGACATGGGAGCCGGTAAAATGGGATATTCGACTACAGAAGTTGGAGATCTTGTTACTGAAAGATTGTAATAATTTATCTGAAAATGTATCATTTATTAAATATTTGATATCTTTGCATTTATATTTTAAAGAAATGAATTACAATACAACACATCATCATCATCATACTTGCTCTCAGGCGAGTGGTAGGTGATATATGTGTATTATAAAAATATCATAACCCGTCTGAGCAGATCAGGCGGGTTTTTCTTTTCTGCCGGGTAGCTCAGATACATTTAAATAAAAATAAATATGAGCGAACTTAAAATTGCAATTCAAAAAAATGGTCGCCTGAGCGATAATTCAAAACGTCTGCTTGAAGAGTGCGGTATTAAATTCTCAAATGGCTCAGGGGTGCTTAAGACAACTGCCACAAATTTCCCAATCGATGTTCTTTTTCTGAGAGATGACGACATTCCCCAATATGTGGAACAGCAGGTGGCCGATATAGGTATCCTTGGTGAAAATATGGTCTTTGAAAAAGACAAGGATGTAATAATTACTGAAAAACTTGGATTTGCCCAATGCCGTCTAAGTCTTGCCATACCTAAAGAAGAATCCTATTCGGATCTGAAATTTTTCATGAATAAAAAAGTCGCCACAAGCTATCCGAAACTCCTTTCCGATTTTTTCAAAAGGAATGATATTGAAGCAGAAATAGAAGAAATCTCGGGGAGTGTTGAGATTGCCCCCGGGATTGGACTGGCAGATGCTGTATGCGATATAGTGAGTTCCGGCAGTACATTGCTTACCAACGGATTACGTGAGGTGGAGACAGTCCTGAAAAGCCAGGCAGTCATAATTGCAAATAAAAATCTCGATGATGAAAAACAAAAAATACTTGACAAGTTATTATTTCGGATCAGGGCTGTAAAAAACGGGAAAGAGAATAAATACATTCTTCTGAATGCTCCGGAATCAGCTATACCCAAGATATCGAAAATCCTCCCGGGGATGAAAAGCCCGACAATTCTTCCGCTTATGGAAAAAGGTTGGTACAGCCTCCACTCTGTAGTCAGGGAAGATGAATTCTGGGAAAGTATAAATAAGCTGAAAGAAGCCGGGGCAGAAGGCATACTGGTAATTCCAATTGAAAAAATGATACTGTAATGAAGACAATTATTTTGCCGACAGAAGATAGATGGGAAATTCTTTGCATACGGCCGACATTAGATAAATCAGAACTGGAAGATGTTGTCCGGGGCATTATTAATGATGTAAAATCCCGCGGAGATCAAGCTGTTATTGATTATTCCCTGAAATTTGACAATGTCAAAACCAGCACATTAAAGGTATCACCTGAAGAGATAGCCAATTCAGTAGGGATGGTCTCTGAAGAACTAAAGGAAGCTATTGATATTGCCAGAAGCAATATTGAAATATTTCACTCTGCCCAGTTACAACAAGAGCAGATAGTTGAGACAAGTCAGGGCGTTAAATGCTGGAGAAAAAGCGTAGCCATTGAAAAGGTCGGATTATACATTCCGGGTGGGAATACGCCACTCTTTTCTACGGTGCTGATGCTCGGGATACCNNGGGGGAGCCCAGGCTATAGCGGCAATGGCATATGGCACGGAGACAATTTCAAAAGTATACAAGATTTATGGTCCGGGTAATCAGTACGTTACCAAGGCAAAAGAACTCGTACAGCAGGAGGGAGTATCGATTGACATGGCTGCTGGACCAAGTGAGGTTTTAATAATTGCCGATGAGACAGCTAACCCTGAGTTTATCGCAGCTGATCTTCTTTCCCAGGCAGAACATGGAAGCGACAGCCAGGTAATTTTGCTTACAAACAGCAAAAAATTAATTGAACTTGTTGAAAAAGAGACAGAGAAACAGTTGAAAGAAATCCCCAGGAAAGAAATAGCTTTAAAAGCTTTGGATAACAGTATGTTAATACTCCTGGATTCTTTAAATGATTGCATGAATTTCAGTAATCAATATGCACCTGAGCACCTGATTATTAATACTTCCGATTATGGTTTTCTTTCGGATGGGATCACAAACGCCGGGTCTGTCTTCCTTGGAAAATACAGCTGCGAAAGCGCCGGTGATTATGCCAGTGGAACAAATCATACTCTGCCTACAAATGGTAATGCAAGAAGCTTCAGTGGTGTCTCTACCGAAAGTTTTACTAAAAAAATTTCTTTTCAGGAACTAAGTGGTAACGGCATTAAAAATATTGGTACTTCAATTGAATTGATGGCTGAAGCAGAGAACCTATTTGCTCACAAAAATGCAGTAACTGTAAGACTTAAATATCTGGAAAATGTTTGAAATTAATAAGCTAGTCAGGGAGAATGTGAAGCGGCTTACCCCCTATTCATGCGCCAGGGACGATTACAAAGGCAGCTCAGGTGTGTTCCTCGATGCCAATGAAAATCCATTCGGAAATCTCAACAGGTACCCTGATCCTTACCAGCAGAAACTCAAAACGGCTATTTGCCGGACAAGAGGAGTTAATGAACAATCTCTGTTTCTCGGAAACGGAAGCGATGAGATCATCGACCTCTGTTTCAGGGTATTTTGTGATCCGGGTATCGCCAAAGCAATGATATTTCCTCCAACCTATGGCATGTATGAAGTATCGGCTTCAATAAATGATGTTGAAGTCATTAAGGTGCCGTTAAATAATGATTTCCAGATAGATATAAAAGAAGCTGAAAGTCATTTCAAAGATGAAAAGCTTAAACTGATTTTTATCTGTTCCCCAAATAATCCCACAGGAAATTCGATGAATCAGAAGGATATTGAATATGTGATTCAGACTTTCAGCGGGATTGTTCTTCTTGATGAAGCCTATTCCGATTTCTCCGATGAACCATCTTTCATTGAAAAAATAAATAAATACCCTAATTTAATAGTAATGCAGACTTTCAGCAAGGCATTGGGATTAGCAGCTGTTAGAATCGGAATAGCCATTTCAAATCCTGCTATCATTCAGTATTTCAATAGAATTAAGCCGCCATACAATATTAGCACTGTTAATCAGGAGGCGGCTTTAAACAAATGGACGGATAGAAATGTTATTAAACAACAGGTTGGTGAAATAAAAAAAGAAAGAGAAAGACTCACCTTTGAATTAACTGGACTAAATATCACCGATCGGGTCTTCCCTTCTGATGCCAATTTTCTTTTAATAAAGGTAAAAAATGCTAATTATATTTATAACTATTTGGTTAATAATAAAATAATAGTCAGGAATCGTTCAGCTTTAGTAGATAATTGCCTCAGAATAACGGTGGGAACAAGAAACGAGAACGACCAATTACTAAATGCTCTAAAAAGAATAACCCTATGAAAAAGGTACTTTTCATTGACAGAGACGGTACAATAATAATTGAGCCACCCGATGAACAGGTTGATAGTTTTGAAAAGCTTGCATTCCTGCCTCATGTCATTTCAGCGCTTGCAAAAATCGCTAAGGAAACTGATTATGAACTTGTTATGATAACCAATCAGGATGGCTTGGGGACAAGTTCATTTCCTGAAGAGACTTTCTGGCCCGTCCATCTTAAAATGCTTGATATTCTAAAAGGGGAAGGAATTAATTTTGAAGAGATATTTATCGATAGGACACTTCCACAGGAAAAAGCTTTGACCAGGAAACCCGGAACGGCAATGCTGACAAAGTACATGGCTCAGGGAATCGACCTTGAATCCTCATTTGTTATCGGGGACAGAGTGACAGATATTGAATTTGCAAAAAACCTCGGCTGCAAAGCCATAATCTTTGGAAAAAAAGGAATTGATGATTTAGCCCTTAGTACAACTGACTGGAATGAAATTTACAATTATCTAAAAAGCAGACCTAGAGTTGCACATATCATCAGAAATACAAATGAGACATCCATTTCAGTTGATATTAACCTTGATGGCTCTGGCAAGAGCACCATAAAAACTGGTATCGGATTTTTCGATCATCTTCTTACCCAGATTGCAAAACATGGAAACATCGATCTTGAAATAAATGCTAAAGGCGATCTGGAAACTGATGAACATCATACCATCGAGGATGTAGGTATTGGCTTGGGTGAAACTATATTTAAAGCGCTGGGAAGCAAAAAAGGAATTGAGAGGTACGGCTTCATGTTGCCAATGGATGATTGCCTTGCTAGAGTTGCCGTCGATTTTGGAGGCAGGCCATGGATAGTGTGGAAAGCAGAATTCAAACGTGAAAAGATTGGGGAAATGCCTACTGAAATGTTCTTTCATTTTTTCAAATCGTTCAGTGTCGGAGCGAAATGTAACCTGAACATTCTAGCAGAAGGGCAGAACGAACATCACAAGATCGAAGCAATTTTTAAAGCTTTTGCTAAAGCACTGAAAATGGCAATAAAACAATCAGATAATTACACAGTTCCAAGCTCAAAAGGTTCATTATGATAGCAATAGTAAAATATAACGTGGGCAACATAATGTCAGTACAAAATGCTGTAACCAGGTTAGGTTATGATTCAATCATAACTGATGACAAAAAAGATCTTCTGTCAGCCGACAAAGTTATTTTACCCGGTGTCGGAGAGGCAGGTACAGCAATGAAGTCCCTGTATGAAAAGCAACTTGACAAGGTAATTATATCTCTTACGAAACCAGTCCTCGGAATATGTCTGGGACTTCAGTTGTTGTGTCGGTCTTCAGAGGAGGGAAATACACAATGCCTTGGAATTTTTGATACTCACGTCAAAAAACTACCTCCCCGCGACAAAGTCCCTCATACCGGATGGGATAATTTCGCATGGCTGCAGGGAGATCTCCTTGATGGTATAGATCCTGATATTGATCTGTTTTATGTTCACAGTTATTATTCGGGAATCTGCAGACATACTACGGCTGTCTGTGACTATATTCTACCGTTCAGCGCTGCAATGAAGAACGGAAATTTTTATGCAGTTCAGTTTCATCCCGAAAAATCCGCTGCAGCCGGTGATAGAGTAATGAAAAACTTCCTCGAGCTATGAGAATAATTATCGCAATTGATATTCTGGATGGCAAATGTGTCAGGCTATCAAAAGGAGATTACAATACCTCAAAAATATATAATGATAATCCGGTTGAAATAGCCAGGCAAATTGAAGATAATGGAATTCAGTATATTCATCTGGTTGACCTTGATGGCGCCAGGGCAAAACATGTTGTCAATCATAAAATTCTGGAAAAAATTGCCCGCGAAACTTCATTGAAAGTCGACTTTGGAGGTGGAATAAGGTCAGTGAAAGATCTGGAAACCGCATTTGAATACGGAGCAAGCCAGGTAACCTGCGGAAGCACTGCTGTTTATGATCCGGATAGATTTTTAAAATGGCTTTCAGATTTCGGTTCTGACAGAATAATCCTGGGAGCGGACAGTATCGATCATAAAATTTCTGCAAATGGATGGTCGGATAATACTGAGCTTGATATCATAAGATTTATAACCGGCTATTTTGAGAAGGGAGTCAGATATGCTATTTGCACAGATATTGAAAAAGATGGAATGTTATCAGGTCCGTCCGTTAATCTTTACACAGAGATCCTTGCTGTGGCTGATGTAAATCTTATAGCCAGCGGAGGGATCACCACTATGGAGGATATTGATGCTTTGGAAAAAACCGGTTGTGAAGGATCGATTATTGGCAAAGCAGTTTACGAAGGGAAACTAACTTTAAAAGAATTAAGCAACTTATGCTGAAAAAGAGAATCATACCATGTCTTGATATCAGGGATGGTCGGACAGTTAAAGGGGTCAAGTTCATTGATATTCAGGATGCTGGGGATCCGGTGGAGCTGGCAAAAAGATATGTCACAGAAGGAGCTGATGAACTTGTTTTTCTTGATATCACAGCAACAGTGGAAAAACGCAAAACATTAATTTCACTGGTCGAAAGAATTGCTGCTGAGATAAATATCCCATTTACAGTTGGAGGGGGAATAGACAGTATTGACGATGTCGGGTTGCTCATTAAGGCTGGAGCTGATAAGATAAGTGTTAATACATCAGCAGTGAAAAACCCGGAGTTAATTTCAGAAATATCAAACAGATTCGGAAGCCAGTGTGTTGTAGTTGCTATTGATACAGGTTTCATTGATAATGAGTGGATTGTATATGTGAACGGTGGACGTACACCGACTTCATTAAAGACTGTCGGGTGGGCATTAAATGCCGAAAAGCATGGAGCAGGTGAGATACTACTGACTTCAATGAACACCGATGGAACAAAAAGCGGGTTTTCAATTGATATCACCAGGGAGGTCACAAAACGAATAAATATCCCCGTAATTGCCTCAGGAGGTGCAGGATCAATGGAACATTTCAGAGATGTCTTTCTTTCAGCAGGATGCAGTGCCGCACTAGCCGCAAGCATTTTTCATTTCGGGGAAATATCAATTCGGGATTTAAAGAAATATTTAATGGAAGAAAATATTGCTGTTAGATGAAAGACAAAGTTTGCAACCGGAAATTTTCACCTCTCCCCAACCCCTCCTCCGGGAGGGAGGGGCTAAGTTATTTATTACTTTTGTGTTGCCCCCTTCTCTCCTGGGAGAAGTGGGTCAGGGGGGATGAGGTGAATGAATAGGAAATGAAAGAAAACAAGAAAAATAATTATTGAATATGAAAATTGATTTTGAAAAAGGCAATGGTCTCGTTCCTGTTGTAATACAGGACGATACAACAATGAAGGTCTTAATGGTCGGTTATATGAACCGGGAGGCTTTTTTAAAGACCAAAAAAGAAAAGAAAGTTACTTTTTACAGTCGCAGCAAGGAACGGCTATGGACCAAAGGTGAGATCTCCGGAAATTGGCTTAATGTTGAAGAGATTAAAACCGATTGCGATAATGATGCTCTTCTTATTAAGGTCAGACCCGAAGGGCCTGTTTGCCATAAAGGAACTACCTCTTGTTTTGATGAAGATAACGCAAAAGGTTTTATTTATAAATTAGAACAGACAATAAATCAAAGGATTGATGAAGACATTCAGAATAGCTATACAAATAAGCTGTTCAGAAAAGGAATTAACAGGGTTGCGCAAAAGGTTGGTGAGGAAGCTATTGAACTGTTGATTGAAGCAAAAGATGATAATATAGAGTCTTTCAAAAATGAGGCAGCTGATCTGCTGTATCATTATTTGATTTTGCTGAAGGCAAAGGGCACCAACTTATCAGATATCGAAGAAACTCTGATCAAACGACACAAAAGTGGTTAAT
>PMEC01000249.1 GCA_003155705.1 Bacteroidales bacterium | reverse complement strand
TCTTCATTCAGATCGGCTATTACCAGATTGACTTTAAGGGCGTAAAGAGCTTCTGCTATCCCGGCTCCAAATCCCTGGGCTCCTCCTGTAACAATCGCAACCTTGTCCTTCAGACTGTTTTTTGTCTCGTCGCCCTGTGAAACCTTTCTCCTGTAATTTTCGACCTCCCACTGATCAATAAATGAAATCTGATCCGGAGTAAGAAGCCTTGTGCCTCCACACTGAGAAGAATAATAACATATTCTGATCAGATCTTCATAAACGTCAAGAACCGATTCTGCAGCTGCATAATTATCCTCAACCGCAAACACCCCCATTTCCTTGATCACAATTATCTTTGGAACAAAGTTGAACTCTCTGATAAATCTTTCAAGCTGTCCTTTAAAAGACTCAAGAATCCTTTCGGGTGTTGAAGATTGCTCGATATATAAATACCTGTATTTACAATAGACTATTATATCGGGTGTGAGAGGATGTGATATTTTGTGAAATTCCTGCTGACTCTGGTAGTATTTTGCAATCAGGCTGTTATGTCTGTACCTGATCACTTTGGGTTGACCTGGTGAAAGGAGCATCCTTATCGCCGGAAGTACTTTATTAAGTAAAGGATTATAAGGCAGTTCGTTATACTCGAAGGGAGCATTTACTACTTCTGATATCTTGAGAATTATATCATCATAAATCTTTTTTATCTCTTCGGGAGTATCAGCGCTGACAAATGAGCCATGATTTTCCAGAAAAATGATTTGAGGATCTTTACCGTGTTTCTTACGATAAAGAGAAATTTCTGAATCCAGTTTTTTAAATAATGTATAACCAGGATCGATATATGGGACAAACAGCACTTTTTCCCCGAACAGTTGCATTGTCAGGCTCTTAGCATTGTGGCTGCAAAGAACTCCGTTTATGATTGTAGGGTGAAGATGAACAACATATTTATATTGCATGATCTCATGGAGGGAGGTCTCAACCGAAGGTCTTTTGCTCCGGCCGGGTTCAAGGATACTCCTGAACATGTCTGTTTTTACCTCCTCTTCCCTGATAACCGGATCATCGGAATACTGTTTCACTGAAATAAGGCGCAGCTTTTCCCTGCTGAGAGCAACCAGGCCATCTTCTGTTAACCCTGCAAGAGGAGAACCGCTGGCCTTTATCCAGATGGTCTGTTCATCCTTAAATGATGTATTACCTCCTCCGGCAATTACATAATCCTTATTACTGCCATAAAAGTCAGAGATTTTTAAAAGTTCAGAGATTTCCGGTTTCATATTGAATGTTATTTAAAAAATACTCTATAACTAATTTACCTGCTGATTCAAAATCTTTCTTTTCATCAAACCTCACTGAACCATTGGGTTTTATATAACCAGGCTTATTCTGAGCACGCAGATATTGGTGTGCAGCGATAACCGATACTCCATCCCATGCAATTTTTTTCAATGTATCATCAAGAGGCTTTCTTCCTCTGGCAGTTACAGTCAGCGGGATCATTTCAGGTGTATTATGTTCCGTCCCGAAAATTATTATAAATCCTTTTTTATCAAAGAATTCCACAAAATTCTTCAGTATGGAAAAATCATTTCGTCCGGGAATAAGTTCAATACATCCAATACCAAAGTTTGTGAGAGTGGAAAAGAGTTTTTCCGGGTCGTTTTCAAATTCTGTGCATTTCCCTGAAGCATCATCAAGCAGAACCGGATAGCATGGAATACCTCCTGCCTCAATAATAATTCCGATAATTTTTTTCAGATCTAAAAAAGATCGATCATCTTCTTCCACGAATGCCGCACCGCCGGCTTTGAGGAGGTTTGACCTTATTTCATTCTCCAGCGAAGCCGGATCCGACAATCCTGATTTGGATTTCTTTCCTCCATACAATGATTCTATGAAAGTCAACTGTTCTTCATCTGAGGAATAATTTTCTGAGGCCAGAATCCTGACTGCCTTTGCTATATGACGTTCACGGACCAGATCATGAGCAAACCTTTCTTTTATATCTTCAAAACTGAGTTTAAGAGATGGATTTGAAGCCGAAATCAATGAGTTTAGCTTTGCCACCATTGCCTGTAACTGATTCTGTGTCTCGTTCTTAACTTTATTAAGTTCTCTGTTTTTCCACCAGCCAAGATGAAAAGGATAATCCAATCCTTTCCCGCAGAAGTATATCCGCCCTGGGTTGTTTGGATCATTGATCCTCACTCCATTTTTTTGCTCATCCTTCATCAGGCCAATGAATTCGATGTTGAAGAGAGGGAAAATCCTGTTCTTAAGGCATCCGTCATAAAATGAAGAATATCCATCTGTTACATAAAAATCATTTATACCAAGCAAACTGATGTTTTCACTATTAGCCATTGAAAACAGAGACTCAAGATCAGTAAATGCACTGAAGGAATAAGGAGTATGAATATGACCATTTGCTTCCCGGAAATCAGCTGATTGAAGATCCTGCATACTTTTTTTCATTTCTGCAGGTGCAGGGAAGCCGGATAGAAAATTATTTCTCACCTCTTTAGATTTTTGTATCTATTTGTATACCAATAATAAAATTGTTGATTCTGCTGATTTCTTCATCAGTAAGATTAAATCCCGTTGCCCCGATATTATCGAGTACCTGCGACGGATTTCTAGCTCCGGCCAGAACACAGGTAATCCCTGGTTGTCGAATTGTCCAGTTAAGTACCAGCTGAGATAGAGTCACCTTCCGGTCATCCGCTATTGGTTTGATTTCATCAAGCAACCCAAGAATATTAGAAAAATTGGGTTCTTTATAATATGGCGTTGAAGGACGGGAATCACCATCATTAAAAATATATCCCGGCTTCATCTTTCCGGTAAGAAGGCCACGCTGAAGAGGGCTGTAAGCGAATATCCCAATATTATTTTCAATACAATAGGGGACTATTTCGTTCTCTATATTGCGATTAACCATGCTGTAGGGAACCTGGTTTGATGCAAGCTTAAAGCTTGTAACTGCCTCTTTCATAAGTTCAACAGAATAGTTACAAACACCTCCTGCCCTGATTTTCCCTTTTTTAATAAGTATCTCAAGGGCCTCCATTGTTTCAGACACTGGAGTCGTAGGATCTGCCCAATGGATTTGGAACAGGTCGATATAATCTGTTTTCAGACGTCTTAGACTATCATCACAATCGCTCAGTACTTTTTCTTTAGATGCATGACGGTATATTTCCACATCTTTTCCTGAGCTGTCTTTTGATGAAAAGAAGAAAAATCCTCTTTTTTCATCCCATGACATTCCGAATTTAGTAAGAATCTGAACCTGAACCCTCTTGCCTTTAATAGCCTTGCCGACAAGCTTTTCACTCAATCCAAATCCATATACCGATGCGGTGTCGATAGTTGTCATCCCATGATCGACGGCTGTCTCAATTGCCTTAACTGCCTCTTTGGAATCTGCTCCGCCCCATAACCAGCCTCCAATAGCCCATGCCCCGAAGGCAAGCACTGAAACTTCCAGATCTGATTGTCCTAATTTTCTAGTTTCCATATTGTTCCCAGCTATTTTTCTCTTTCCTGGTGCACCTTTGATTCGTATTCTTGTTTTACCAATTAAGTGCTGCTTCAGGAACTTTGAGTAAAGAATCACAGACCCAATCAGCCTCAAAAATGGCCTTCCTGTCAAACGAAGTTGTTACTGCAAGACATTTGCAGCCTGCTGCCTTTGCAGCTTTTATACCACTTAAAGCATCTTCGACCACAAGACATACTTCCGGCTTCAATCCTAATTTCTCAGAAGCTTTAATATATATATCAGGAAAAGGTTTTTTTCTTTCTACCTCCAGCCCATTAATTGTTGAATTAAAAGATTTTTCTGACAATCCGATTGCTTTCAGGCTCACTTCCATTTTTATCCGGTCTGCACTAGTTGCAAGAGCAACTTTGAAACCTCTTTTCCTGCAAAGGGTAAGGAATTCGACTGACCCGGGCAATGCTTTAAGCTGACCACTGGAAATTTCTCCATAGATTTGATAAGTTCTGGCTTTTGCCTCGATGATATTCAGCTTCACGTTATATTTTTCAGCTACTCCACCTATATATATATTCTCCCCCATTCCCACAAAAGGCCTAAAATCATCCGCTTTAACTACGATCCCCCTTTCATGAAACATCTCAATTGCTGCCTTGCAGATGAATGTCTCTGAATCAACAAGCACTCCATCCATATCGAAAAGAACACCATGGATCATCTGAAGAGTTTTTCTATTTCTTTTATTTTCTCTTTTGAAAGGGATTTTTTCTTACCGGCAAAATCAACAATCAGGGTCATTCTGGCTGCATTTTCAAGTACTTCAATCTTATCAAAAGCCTGGAGAAGATTAATACCGGTTGTAAGAACACCATGATTTTCAAGCAAAAGAATATCTGATTTTTCTATATAATCTGCAACCAGCTCAGCCAGTTTTTTTGTTCCCATTAGTGCATATGGAACGAAAAGAGGTTCTTCAAGAATTGCACAGGCTTCTGCAGTGAGATTAATATTTATTTTGTTCTTCATTGCAGTGAATGTAGTTGCAAAAGTAGGATGTGCGTGCACAATGGCTTTGATGGTTTTCTTTCTGTAAATGGAAAGATGCATTTCAGATTCTATTGANNTCATCGGATATCTTCAGACTTATATTTCCTCCAGAAGTAGTAGTAAGTCCGTGCTTATAAAGACGCCTCATAAATCTGGCGACCTCTTTGCGTTCGGTTTTGTATTTCTTTGAAGTATCCATCTGGTCAGTTTCAAAGATACCAATCTATTTACTACACTCCTTCTTTATTCAGCTTAATTGTTTTTTCATAAGAAAAATCATTCAGGATTTCATGCCCTTTTAGAGGAAGTATTCGTTCATGAATTGCATCAAGTATCCATTCGGGCTGAGGGAAGAAAAACTGCTCCATTTCATAAGCCGGAATTATCCAGTTACGAGATCCTACTGCAACAGGCGGTGCATCAAGCCAATCAAATGCAAGTTCTGTTAATGTCTGAGCTATCTCTTTCAGGAATGAACCGCGTGTAGAAGCATCACTTGTAAGAACGATCTTTCCTGTTTTTTTAACAGATTCAATTACAGGCAAATAGTTGAATGGAACTAATGTCCGGGCATCAATTACTTCTGCATTTATTCCATATTTTTCTTTCAGAATATCAGCAGTTTTCAAAGCCGGGTATAGAGTGGCACCGATAGAAAGGATAGTAATGTCCTCTCCTTTTCTTTTTATGTCTGGTTCGCCGATAGGAATTTCATAATATCCCTGTGGAACACCCTCTGAATGGAACATTTCGCCTATATCATAGATTCTCTGACTTTCAAAGAAAATAACAGGATCTGTTCCCTGGAGCGCAGAGTTCATTAACCCTTTTGCATCGTACGGAGTAGCCGGGAAAACCACTTTAAGCCCCGGTATATGTGCAACCAGTGATGACCAGTCCTGTGAGTGCTGAGCACCGTATTTTGAACCTACTGATACCCTGATTATTACAGGCATTTTGATGAGGTTACCGCTCATTGCCTGCCATTTGGGCAACTGATTGAATACCTCGTCCCCCGAACGGCCAAGGAAATCGCAATACATAATTTCAGCTATCACTCTGCCACCGCACATCCCGTAGCCAATTGCCGTGCCGACAATTGCTCCTTCGGAAATTGGTGAATTGAAAAGACGGTGGTACGGAAGTGCTTCCGTAAGACCACGATAAACGGCAAATGCACCTCCCCAGTCGCGGTTTTCCTCACCCCAGGCCGCAAGTGTAGGGTCTTTGTAAAAACGATCTATTACTGCCTCAAATATTCCATCACGTAACTGATAGAGTTTCGCTTTAGAAAAGGGATTACCTTCCTTATCCTTATAAAAACGCTCCTTATTTTTAAGTGACTTAACACGCGGATTCTCATCAAGAGGCATGAGCACTTCAGGTGTCCCTTCCTCCATTTTATCTAAAGAATTATTTGAGAACATCATCCTGCCTATGATATCCGGGTCTTTTTTAAGATCAATAAGCGGTGATATTTTCGGATCTATACTGAGTTTCAGGATATGAGATATGAGTTCAATTGTATCTTTTTTCATATCAGCAAGTTGCCCGGAATCAGCGACTCCCGCCAAAACAAGGTCGTTACCATAAGTGATTATTGAATCTTCTTTTTGCCAGGCTTCTATCTCTTCCTTTGAACGATATGATGATGCATCGGAGGGTGAATGACCGCTGATCCGGTAGGTAAGTGTATCAAGAAGAACCGGCCCCTTTTTCTCTTCAATTATTTTTTTCTTACGCTTGAAAGCATCAATTACTGCAAGCGGGTTATATCCGTCTACACGCTCAGCGTGCATCATTTCAGGATTGACACCTGCACCTACCCGTGCAAGTATTCCATAACCCATCGTCTCACCCATAGTCTGACCCCCCATGCCATATAAATTATTCATGAAGTTGAATATGAGAGGCAACCCTCCTTTGAAATCTCCGTCCCAGAGGGTTTTATACTGGTCCATGGTTGCAAAGCTTATGCCTTCCCATACAGGTCCACAAGCCATAGATGCGTCTCCAATATTGCAAACCACTATACCCGGTTTCCTGTTAATCTTTTTAAATAGAGCAGCACCTACTGAAATATCTCCTGATCCTCCAACAATGGCATTATTCGGATAGATGCCAAATGGGGTAAAAAATGCATGCATCGATCCTCCCAGTCCCTTGTTGAAGCCATTTTCACGGGCGAATATCTCTGCCAGAGATCCATATATCAGGAAGTTAATAGCAAGTTCTTTAATATCTCCTGTAAATCCTTTTTCAACAACTTTAAGGGCACTGCCGCCAAAATAATTTCTCATTATAGAATAAAGTGAATCCTCATCGAGCCAATGAATTGCCGATAACCCTTTGGCAAGGATCTCGCCATGACTCCGGTGCGAACCAAATATATAATCATCCACACCGAGGTTGTAAGCCATCCCTACTGCCGCTGCTTCCTGACCAATTGAAAGGTGTGCCGGTCCCGGATGATTATATGGGATACCATTATATTCATTTGTTGTTTTGATAAGATTAAGCATTGTTTCAAACTCCCTGATAATAACCATATCACGGAAGATCCTGAGAAAATCTTCTTTGCTGTAGATTTTCTTTTCTTCTTCAATAGTCTTATGGTACTGGTTTACCGGAATTTTTCCGAACTCAATATATTGAGGCTTGCGAACCACTTTCGGATCTATATTCTGACTCTTTGGCATTTTAAGAATATTAATAATTTAAAATGAAATTTAACTACGGAGGACACAGATTATCATGGAGTTATCACTAAATCTCCCTCTCTCCCCTTCTCCCACTCTCCCAATCTTACATATAACTGAAACCTTCAATCTGTTCTTTAATCTCCTTCAGGAACAACGTAGCCGGACCTCCATCTATCGCGCGGTGATCGTACGTTAATGATAATCCGATTACCGGTATAAACCCGAAAACACCATTTTCAAGGTCAGCAGGCCGATACAGAATCGTACAGACTCCAAGTATCCCTGCCTGTGGAAGATTAATTACTGGTGTAAACATTTCTACACCATAAGATCCGAGGTTGGAAACCGTGAATGAGGCTGCACTGCTCTGCAGGAGTTCAGGATTAATGTTTCCTTTTCTGCAGGCTTCAGCAACCGATTTCAGCTCTTTCGAAAGTTTTACCAGTTCCATTTCATCTGCGTTTTTAATTGCAGGCACCATTAATCCGCGAGGTGTATCAACCGCTATTCCGAGATGCACCTTATTAAAAGTTTTGATCCGGTCATCAAGAAAATGGCTGTTGGCTTCCGGAAATTTTTTAAGCGCTTTTATGACGCACCAGCAAATCATATCATTCAGTGTTATATCCTGATTCGCTGTACCCGCTGTAATTTCAATCTTAATCTTTTTTCTGGCTTCAAGAAGATTTCGTACGTCTGCGCTCATATGGTGTGTAAGCTGGGCCGAGTTGTGAAGAGAAGCATGCATTGCCTTCGCTATCATTTTTCTGACATTGGTCAAAGGCAGTTCAGAATAGTCGGCACCAGGTGTCGGGCTGCCGGCAACCGGCTTGATTCTTTCGCTGGTCAAAGCTCTCTCAATATCACGGATTATAATTCTACCGTTTGGACCGGAACCTATTATATTATTGTAATTGAACCCTTTGTCATCTGCCAGACGTCTGGCTCTCGGAGAAATTCTTATTTTACCATCTTTATCAGAATACATATCCTGAACAACAGTGACGGATGATGGTATGCCTTTTTCAGTATTTTCTTTCTCAGTTAAAGTAATTTTTTCCTGCGATTTTCCCGGACGATACAATTCGGTCTCTTCTCCTGGTGAACCTATCACAGCAACATTTACCAGNNTCTCCTTTCTTCTTAAGCCAGCTAGTTATGATACAACTCTCAACCGACTGTCCCTGTTTTGGCATTATTACCGGTGTGGCCATTGGTATTAGATTATTATTTTATTTAAATAGTCACTCTTCTGCGCAATCCTAAATTATTGATTTTCTTCATCTGCCCCAACCCTAAAGGGAGCGAAGAAAATCAATTTCCGCCCTTTAGGGACGGGGTAAAGAAACTGATTTTCGGTTTCTAGTGTTTGTTTCAACTTGTAATTATAAGTTAATTAGATAATAATGTTATATGCTCAAGATATGGCAACTACAAAAATATATTATTAAACTTGTATTTACAAGTTAAATTTAATATATTTACATTATAATTGTAAATATTTACAATGAAAAAGGTCCCGCAATACCGGAAATTATACGAAACTCTTCGTAAACATATAGTCGAAAATATTTACAAAGAGGGGGATCTTCTACCCTCAGAAAATGAATTATGTAAACTTTATGGTATGACAAGACCCACTGTAAGACAATCACTTGGGGCTCTTGCCAATGACGGATACATAAGAAAGCACCAGGGAAAAGGAAGTATTGTCCATCACCTGCCAAGAGAAATAGGAATTCTTTCTGTGTCAGGGACTACATCGGCAGTTGGTGACAGAAACCTGAGGACAAGGATTATCACAAAGCCAATCATTAAACCCTGGGATGAAGGTTTTATGTTCCCGCTGTCAGAACTGGAAAAAGAATCAGGTTGCATATACATGGAAAGACTAAGGTTACTTGACGGAATACCAATTTTTTATGATATCAGTTATATTGCAAACGTCAACCTTCCCAGGATTACATCAAGGCAGTTCGAAGATAAATCGCTGTTCCAGATATTAAGAGATAATTACCAGGTTGAAATCAAAGGAGGCGAACAGAGGATAAAAGCGATCCCTTCTTCATTGAAAATCGGCAGGTTCTTAAAGATCAAAAGGGGAGAACCTGTTCTTCACCTTGAAAGAAAAATGGAAACAAATGTTGACGATTTATTTCTTTACTCATCAATTTATTGCAATACTGAGAAATATTCAATTTACGGGACATTCTGAGAGGTAAATTCTACTTTCTCAACAGCTTATTAAATGCTGGATATCAATATATTAGGAGGGTGTTGTAAAATAAATATTTTAAATTTTTCTTTTTGTGTGCCTTTGTGCCGTACTTTNNGTACTTTTTCAACAGTCCCTTGGGGTGAGGTGAAAAGAGGAAGCGATATGTTGCGGTATGACTGAAGTGATCGATTCTTAATAAATCAATGTAAGGTATTTTAAATCATCTATCTTTGAAATAACACAAAATTTAGTTTATGCCAACAGGAAATATTGCAATCGTATTTGACTGCGGAGCGACAAATGTCAGGGTAATAGCAGTTAATGATAAGGGAGATATCCTTGCTTCAGAATCTTATGCCAACAATACGCAGCCCGATCCTTTTTATCCTTCCTATCGGATCTGGGATGCAAATGAGATCTGGAATAAAATGTGCCTGGCCTGCAAAAAAGTGCTTCCGCAAATCAATAAAAATCACATCGTGGGGGTAACTGTTACCACATTCGGAGTTGATGGAGCATTATTCGACAAAGAGGGGAAAATGCTTTATCCGGTCATTTCATGGCAGTGTGAAAGGACCAATAGTATAATGGCCAATATCGATAAATTTATTCCTCTGATTGAACTTTATTCAGAAGCCGGCGTCTTACCATTCAATTTCAATACGATCAATAAGCTTATCTGGCTTTTCGAACAAAAACCGGAATTAGTCGAAAAATCGAAGATCTTTCTCTTTATGCCTTCCATATTTTCATTTTTTCTGACCGGTGAAATGGTAAATGATATGACCATGGCAGGAACTTCTATGGTAACAAGTTTAGATTCAAGAGGATACTCAAAAAATATAATCAAAAGAATTGGCTTCCCGATTGAAAAGCTGGGAGACCCTGTTGAACCAGGGACAATAACCGGCAGGATCAGTTCAAAAGCATCATCGGAGACAGGACTTCCAGTTAATATTCCAGTTGTGGCTACCGGACATGATACGCAATTTGCTGTTTTTGGATCCGGTGCTGAAGTTAATGAACCCGTCCTCAGTTCTGGTACATGGGAAATACTCATGGCAAGATCCTCCGGTTACAAATCCGGAAAAGAACAGCTCGACCTTGCTATCACTACGGAATTGGATGCCAGGCCAGGTCTATTTAATATCGGAAATCAGTGGATTGCTTCAGGAATACTTGAATGGGCAAGGAGGGTTCTTTATCCCGATATTAAAGAAAATGTTTATGAAGTAATGATTAATGGTGCATCGGAAGTACCTCCGGGGTGCAATGGTGTAAAAATTGTTCCAAAGTTTTATGAGGAAATGAAGGGGGAACCAGGTGGAAAAATACTGGGACTGACAATGGATTCAACCAGGGATGAAATTTACAGGGCTATGCTTGAAGCCCTTTCACTGAGACTTAAGGAAGGCAAGGAAGCTCTTGAGAAAGCCGGTGGTTTTAAGACTGANNACAGTTCTTGGCGCTTCCCTGTTTGTACAGGCAGCCTGCGGAAATGCAAGTTCACCGGAAGAGGCAAGATCAGCAATTGATTACAAAACAGAAATTATTGAACCAAAAACATACTAACTTTTTAATTTAACAGCTCATTTTTGTAAGTTTTTTCACCCCCAAACCCCCTAAAGGGGCTTTGAAATCCATATTGAAATTGCAGCCCCCCTTCTTCGCCTTCGCGTAGCCGCTTCGGCGGAGCAAGGCAGGGGGGTAAAACAGATTAGCAAACAAAATGAGAACGATAATTTAAAACATTAATTAATAATCTTTTACAACAATCATAGCATTCATGGAAACAGCATATTTCAACGGGAAATTTATCCCAAAGGATGAGATCTCGATAAGTCCCGATGACCGCGGATTTCTTTTTGCCGATGGCATTTATGAAGTTGCCAGATGGTATGAGAGTTTCTTTTATGACATGACCAGTCATGTTACCAGGTTGAAAAGAAGCCTGAGAGAATTAAGGATCAACTGGGATGGTGCAGATTTGTTTCCTTCAATCGCCAATGATCTGATCAGACTGAATAAGCTCGGGAGTCAACAGGCAATGGTTTATTTTCAGGTGACAAGAGGAGCTGCCGTGAGGACGCATTATTTCCCATCTCCCGAGACTACTCCTACAGTTTACGCCAATGCATGGGGGTTTGTCCCTGATAATCAATCATTAGAATCAGGTATAAAAGTCATGCTGAAAGAGGATATCAGGTGGAGCAGGTGCGATATCAAATCTATCGCACTTCTTCCAAATACGATAAGTTTTCAGGAAGCATTTGAAAATGGGATGAAAGAATGTATTTTCGTTCGTAATGGTCTGATAACAGAAGGGTCACATTCAAATATCTTCTTTGTAATTGATGGCACACTATTTACTCATCCCGAATCGAATCAAGTACTTTCGGGTATTACCCGTAAAAATGTTTTGAGAATTGCACAGGAATTGGGTATTAAAATCAGGGAAGAGGCTGTTCAGGAAAACAGGATCAGGTTTATCCGGGAAGCCTTTATTACAAATACTTCAGCCGAAGTAACCCCGGTAATTGATCTCGGTGGAAACACACTCGGTGACGGATTACCTGGACCCATGACCAGACTAATCCGTGAAAAATTCGATGCGGAGATAAAAGCTATAAAAGGCTGAATAGCTTATTATCACAGAAGCGCGATTTTTTTATCTTTGCATGAATTTTCAAATCTCTATTTATAACATGAACTTAAGTGAACAGGAACAGATCAGGCGTCAGGCGCTAGATGAATTAAGGAAAATTGGGATCAATCCATACCCCGCTGCAGAATATAAAACCAATGTATTCGCAAAGGATATCCTCAATAAGTTTGATGCTGAAAAAAACAACTTTCCTGATGTTTGCCTGGCCGGCAGGATCATGAGCAGGCGTATAATGGGCAATGCTTCATTCGCAGAGCTGATGGACTCATCGGGAAGAATTCAAATATACCTCCGTCGTGACGATATTTGTCCCGGTGATGACAAAACTATGTACAACACCGTATTTAAGCATCTTCTTGATATTGGAGATATTATAGGTATCAAAGGATTTGTTTTCAGAACCCAGATGGGTGAGACAACAGTTCATGTTAAGGAATATACACTTCTTAGCAAATCAATACGTCCACTCCCGATTGTAAAGGAGAAAGATGGAATACTGTTTGACGCAGTTACAGATCCTGAAATGCGTTACCGCCAGAGGTATGTTGATCTTATTGTCAATCCTCATGTGCGTGATATATTTCGTAAAAGGACACAGATAATCCAGTCAATGAGAGAGCTTTTCAACTCAAAGGGTTATCTTGAAGTTGAAACTCCCATCCTTCAGGCAATCCCTGGTGGTGCAACCGCGAGACCATTTATCACACATCATAATGCCCTCGATATTCCTCTTTATCTCAGAATTGCCGACGAGCTTTACCTTAAACGTTTGATAGTAGGTGGATTTGAAGGGGTATATGAATTTGCAAAAGATTTCCGTAATGAGGGGATGGACCGGACACATAACCCCGAGTTTACCGTAATGGAGATTTACATTGCTTACAAAGATTACAACTGGATGATGTCTTTCACTGAGGAGATTGTTAAAAAAGCTGCTCTTGAGCTTCATGGAAAGACAGAAATTGTTTATGAAGACAAAATAATCAATCTTAATCCTCCTTTCAAAAGAATAAGCATGCTTGATTCAATAAAAGAAAATACAGGCATCGAAATTTCAGGTTTGGATGAAGCTGAATTAATAAAAGTATGTGATAAACTAGGAATTGAACATGATCCCACTATGGGCAAAGGCAAACTCGTTGATGCTATTTTCAGTGAAAAGTGTGAGCATAGCCTTGTTCAGCCTACTTTTATAATTGATTATCCCACAGAAACTTCCCCGTTAACCAAAATGCATCGAAGCAAACCAGGATTAACAGAGCGGTTCGAGCTTTTTATCAACTGCAAAGAAATTGCAAATGCCTATTCTGAGTTGAACGATCCGATTGATCAGATGGAACGGTTTCAGGATCAGCTCAAATTATCAGAAAAAGGAGATGATGAGGCAATGTTTATTGATAACGATTTTGTACGCGCATTGGAATACGGGATGCCTCCCACTTCAGGTATGGGAATAGGTATTGACAGGCTGACAATGCTTCTCACCAACCAATCGTCAATTCAGGATGTACTGCTCTTCCCCCAGATGAAACCGGAAAAGAAAATCACCTCAGACCCTGAAGAAAAATATACCGAGAAAGGGATACCCGTTGAATGGATAGAACCTCTTAAAAAACTTGGTTTTACAACTGTTGCAAAACTCAAGGAGGTTGAAAAACACACCAAGCTTCACCAGGATCTTTGCGGATATAATAAAAAGAACAAACTCGGCCTGCAAAATCCTTCCCAGGAAAATGTAAAGACCTGGCTCGATTGAAAATTTTCATAAGTTCAGCATGTTCGTGTGGCTGGTATGGCTTATCCCTTACATCACGGGCGCAATGATGCACATGAAATAAAAAACAACGCCCTGTATCTCTTGTGCGAATTTACCGGTTATATTTCTGATGATTTTTTAAACCGGAGGTTTTCAAAACCGTTTACGATTTTTTGAAAAATATTGTAATAAAGAGTCAGGTACAGACCCAGAGTTACAAGCCACAAAACCAATAGATTGAACCAGAATGTATCAATTTCAATATTCCCGATCATTTTAGAGGGCGCATAAAAATGAGCACGTCCATATTTTGATGTTGCTTTCATATAGCCAGGATTATATTTCTGAATTATTTTCTCTCTAGTCTCATATGTTTTTTTATCGAGATTATCTAGGTCCAGTACAACAGTTTTCAGTCTTCTGTTTTCATAGTCATTCTGAAGCTTGATATGCCCTTCCTCTCCTAAAGCTTTATCAAGTGAATTGGTTACAGCATCTTCTGAGCTTCTTGCTTCAATCAACATATGATTAAAATGACTCTTCAGAGATTCAAGATATGTTTTAGCTTCTTTATAAATGTCTGCATTAAATTTCTCTGTATTCAACGATGATTTCCATTGTCCGGGTAGAATATTTGACAATTTTGCCAATTCATCGATATGCCAATTTAATCGTCTGAAATTTTCATTGACTAAATCTCTATGATTAATGCTGTCCTTAAATATCTTTTGTAAGTCCTTATTCAATTCATCAGCTAATATTGCCCAATAGCTGCTTTGGCTTTCTTCCATGTGTGATTTGAAATATTTTTTTTCATAATCATTGTCGCGGAACTGTTTTACTGCCAGCGCTTCAAATGACCATCTGGCAGCCATAAGGTCGCCTATCACCGGGACAAATTCCCGGGAAGAGGAGCTAGTTAAATGAAGCTTGTCGAATTTGACAATCACGCCGCTGAACAATAGTTGTGGTATAAGAATAAAAGGTATCAGTATATAAATCGTTATGACTGAATTAAATGCTGATGAAATGTTCAAACCCATCATATTTGCAAGGCAAGAGGTTGTAAATAATACTAACCAATATGTAATTGTCATTCCTTTTATTTCCAGAATAAAATTACCTATCAGGATAAAAGAAATTGACTGGATTGCAGAAATAATAAACATTATCAGGATTTTGGAATTCAGGTAACTGAACCAGCTGAGATTGAGAAACGATTCTCTCTTTAGGATTTTCCGGTCTCTGATTATTTCTTCGGCACTGATAATCAGCCCAAGGAAAAGAGATGTAATGACACACATAAAAAGATAGGCTGGCAGGTTTTCATTTTCTCTGAAAATGTATTCTTTAGTAAGAGAGTATTTTGTAAAATGCGCCAGAAGAAGAGCCAGCAACGGTGCGCCAAGAAGACTTATCATAATATATTGTCTGTTTGCCAGCTTGGATAAAATATCNNTCAGGAAGTATCCGATCTCCATGGCTGACTTTTTGGTTAATCTTTACGGCTTCTTCCCGGAATCTGTCGGCCCATTCCCGTGGTGAGACTTTCCGGATATGAGTAGGCTTTCCATGCTCGTTAATAACTTTAGCTTCAATTATCTGAAGTAACTGATCGGTATTAACATTACCACAGGAAATGCACTGATCTTCATTTGCATTAGCAAGGCTGGCCCTATACTTGAAATATACTATTGCCTCTGTTGGATTACCATAGAAAATCTGATATCCTCCCTTATCAATTATCATTATTTTATCAAACATTTTGTAGATGTCAGAACCGGGCTGATGGATGTTGATAATTACAAGTTTGCCCCTGTAAGTTAGGTCTTTAAGTAAATTCATCACAATTTCTGAATCGACCGAAGAAAGACCCGAAGTTGGTTCGTCAACAAAAAGGATTGTAGGCTCACGGATCAGTTCAAGAGCAATATTTAATCTCTTCCGTTGTCCTCCGCTGATTACTTTATTCAGGGGATTCCCTACCCTGAGATCCCGGATTTCATTAAGGTCTAATTCAAGAAGAGTCTTGTTAACCACCTCTTTTAACTTGATTTCAGAAAAGTTGTCCAGACACATTCTGGCACTGTAATATAGGTTCTGATAAACGGTGAGCTCTTCAATCAGCAGGTCATCCTGTGGAACAAATCCGATCACTCCATTCAGGTGGTTCTTTTCACTTTCAGAATAGAGGTTATATCCGTTTATCAGCACTTCACCGCTTTGAGGTTTAGTTATCCCGCTTAAAACGTTCAGAA
The DNA here is from genome assembly GCA_003155705.1 of Bacteroidales bacterium. Lineage (GTDB taxonomy): Bacteria > Bacteroidota > Bacteroidia > Bacteroidales > VadinHA17 > LD21. The sequence goes on along the minus strand of PMEC01000249.1, from coordinate 10,768 downwards.
GAGTGGATTTGCCAACCCCACTTCCTCCTAATATACCGACCAGGGTCCCGGATTCTTCATGAAAACTAAGTTTTTGAATTCCACTGTCGCTGTTCTTAAACCTGAGGCATATATCAACCGCATCTAAAGATATCTTCAGTTTAAATGTTTCTTCACTGAAAATGCTGTTAATATCGTTGTAATAAATTGTATTAATGCCTAAACTCCTGATTGTTGATCCATTATCAAATGTGTAGGTCTGCCCCGGAAAAATATTCTGCCCATTCAACAGGAGATTTTCATTCCCTGAATAACGCAAAATATATGTATTGGTACTTCCAATATAAAGTATAAAGATTCTGCCTTTAAGATTCTCCTTATATAAATGTTTTAAGTCCGTTTGTTCAGGTCCATTTTCATTATCAATGACCATTACCCTGCTTTTCTCAGGGATATCACTTACAGAATACAGAATAAAATTCTTAATGTTCTTATACTCCGACTGTGATATATTAAAAGCTGTCGACACAGTTTCAAGAAAATCCAGTTCAATCTCAGTTATTTCAGCGCTGAATAAAATAAAATCCAATAACTGTACTATTATATATAACTTTTGTTTTTGATGAAGCTCTTCATTTATCTTTTCACATATTGCCAGTATCCTTACAGATGTAAGTGAAATATGTTTCCAGTCTTTGATACTTCCTTTTGTAATATTCACCGAATGATGTAAGACAATGTACTCTTCAAACATTTCCATATATCTTATTACCAGTTCATTATTCAGGTGGCGTGACAGGAATAACCTTACAATATCTCTGCCTTTCCCTGATATTCCTGTCTTGTCGTGCACATCGCTTATTAAAGCGAATAATTGCATTAGTGCTTTTAATACAGGTTCATTCATGATTAGAGGTTTTTGAAAATCTTACTTTAGTTCACTTTAAGTACTGTTTGATTACATTTATCCTGTTAAAAATATATCTTTGCTTAAAGCTATTCAAGTTAGTAATAATTATGTATTTAGAAAAATATTTCAAGGGAATTTGAATTTTGTTTACTGTTTGAAGTCTGTCCCGGAATGTTTTTCAGATACCTGAGATAAAGGTTCATAATATGACCCAAACAGCAATATTTCTGGATTATCGTGGTCCTGTAGATTTACCGGAAATAGAATCACTATTAAAAAAACTAAAGAAATCAAAGGAGTTTACATCTCTGAACAAGATCACCGGGAAAAGGTTATATGCCATTGTTGTTGAGTGTCTTGAGAATATTCATGAGTACTCTTTTTTAATATCCCCTGATGATCCTGGTTTGCAACCGCATATCTCTGTCAGGAAGGAAGATGACAAAATAATTGTTACATCCGGAAATCCGGTAACAGATTATACAAAAGCCAAATTAATAAATAGACTCGACCTGATAAATAAGTCAGATGAGGCGGCATTAAAAACCCTGTATGAAAATAAAATTAACCATAAACCGGCAGAGGATGAAAAGGGGGCCGGACTTGGTTTCATCTCCATGGCAAGAAAATCCGGAAACAGAATAAATTACAGTTTTGAGCCTGTAAAAAGAGGCTATTCATATTTTGAAACTCAAATTTCCATAAATAAATACATCATGAGAAAGTTGATTATTGACCAGACGCCAAGTTCACCTAAGGTCATACTTGATGCTGAAAATAAAATCTTTCAGATCTCAGGTGAATCAAGACCTCCCGATGTCAGGGAGTTTTATGACCAGATTCTTTCATGGCTGGATGATTTCAGCTTTTACCTTATCAGATCAGACGAAAAAGAAAATCCTGTCGAATTTAACTTAGATTTTGAGTATTTTAATTCGTCGTCAGGAAAAATGATTCTTGACATTTGTAAGATTCTAGCCAATCTGCGTTTGAAGGGTATTAATGTAAAAGTAAACTGGCATTTTGAAAAAGATGACGTGGATATGCATGAGGTGGGAAAGGAGATGTCAAAGATTGTCAAGTTCCCTTTTGATTTTATTGAGTCAGAGATTAATTAAAAACATCTGAAAGCGTAAATCAATATCCGATCTATTATTTTCAAACGGGAAATGGTTCGCATTTAATAAAGTTCTCATGTGGTCAAAGATCATATATAATAGTAATATTCAATTAATTCAGGATATTTTACCCGGACAGAATGGCTATAAAAAAACATTTATTGACCCAATCGCTGAAGGTCTTTTCAAAGATATGAGGAGATTCCGGAACCTGATTCCATTTCCGGGTACACCTAAAAAAGAATTTCAAGACCTTCCGAAAGCTGAAAAATCATTCTGGCTCAACTATGCATCAGAAATACCGGCAAAATTAAGCGCAATTAATCTTTTTATACGTCCGTTTGAAGGATTCTGCCGGACTTGTATTATAACTGACGATGAGATTGCCATGCTTGTAAGGATGGACCTTGAGCAATATCACTTTAAACCGGCTTCAGGCAGCCTGACAAAAGATTTAAAACAGTTCTATTATGAACTAAATTGGCTTATTCCGGCCCAGTTGAAAAAAATCGGATATGAGGTAATCCGACATGAAGAAGCGGTTGCGGTCAATATGATAATGATAAAGAAACTTGCAAGGGCAATCCATTCGAAATATTTGCATGAGATAAGAAACCAGAACACAACTCAAAATGGGAATATTTTAAATAATTCTGATGATTTTAAAAACAAATATATATCTGACTTTGATGATCTTCCAATTGAGATTAAATATTCAAACATGGATAATGCCATTCATATTCCGACAAAATTATTATCAATCGGGTATAGGATAAGACAGGTAAAAAAAGGTTTTAAACCGGTTGCACTTCATTTGAATGATAAGGAAATAGAAACAATGGCAAGGGTGGAACACCTGAGATGGAGCTGGGAAAAACGATTAAATGGCTGGACATTCGATAATATTAAAGACGAAAAGAAGAAAACCCATCCCAGCCTTATACCCTATTCTGAATTGAGTGAATCTGAAAAAGGAAAGGATCGTGAACTTGTGAAATTAATTCCGGCTTTATTACAGGATATTGATTATGAAGTCTCTCCTGTTAATCCCAACCGTCTTAAAAAACTTTCATATTCAATAAAACCCCAAAGCGGTATTCATAAAATTTTAGATGAGACCAGGGATTTAAATGATCAGATCAGGAAACTGGTTAGGCTGTCTCCTGAAGTTGAGGAAATGGTAAGTATAAGAAACATGAAGATTGAGGAAGCCATAATTGATGTAGAGAACAGTTATAATTATGCACAGCATATCCAGGAGACATTTTTACCAGATGATTTTTATGTGAGAGAATGTTTCCCGGATAGTTTTATATTATTTAAACCTAAAGATATCGTTAGTGGAGATTTCTATTTTTTCAGTAAACGCGACGATTTAATAATCTTTGCTGCAGCCGATTGCACCGGACATGGAATTCCCGGGGCCCTGCTAAGCACCTTAGGTTACGGTATACTGGATCAGGCAGTAAATGAGATAAAACTGACCGATCCGCCTGAGATCCTGCATCATTTATATTCCAAAATACACAGGTTCCTGCGACATGATACAGAAACTTCCGGTATATCTGATGACATGGATATTATCCAATGCACTCTTAATACAAGAACCAATATTCTTACTTACTCCGGTGTAAAAAATCCTTTATATCAGATCAGAAAAGGTGAATTGATTGAACACCGGGCTACCAACTTAATTGAGAAATGCAAGGAAGATAGCGGATGCCGTTTTACATCAGAGGAAATTCAGTTAAAGAGAGGCGATACAATTTACTTATGTTCAGATGGTTATTCGGATCAATTTGGCGGGAAATATCATAAAAAATATCAGACTTCCAGATTGAAACGCTTCTTACTAAACATCCGGGAATGCTCAATGCCTGAACAAAGTGACAGGCTTTTTGAAGAGATTGAACAATGGAGGGACGAGAAAAATGAGAACCAGACAGATGATATCCTTGCAATTGGTATCAGAATTTAAAGGTGATCATTCTTTATAGTAAATATCCAGGATTGCAATCTTCCTTTTAAAATTGATCTTTCGGATTTTGACCCTCAATATCTCTTTACCGGTTCGTGTGGAAATATCCTTTAATAACCTGTGTTTTTTGTCAGGCTTAACCAATTCCAGATTATCATAAACAATCAAATGTGAACTAATCTTGTTCTTTGTTATGAACTCCTCGAGCAGATATGCTACAAGAATAACTATTCCGTTGATGATCAGAACTCCTAATAAAGGGAACTTAAGCAACTTTAGCGAATTAATTACTGACAGACCAATTGTCGTAAAAGTATATGCCATATCCTTTACACTGAAATTCCTTGTTCTGAGCCGTAGAATCCCGAAAATGGCAAACAGACCAACTGCCATACCAATTTCCACATAAACTGATCTCAGCATGGAACATATAAAGAAGGTCATTATCCCCATCAGATAGAAGGTAAATAAGAACTTCTGCTTCTTAGCGTATCTGAAATAAACGAGCTGAATAAGAATGAATAGAAATACAATGTTTATTACAAACCGCATCATGATACCCAAAAAATTTGGGTTATTCAAACTAAAAAAATCGTCAAACATNNTTTAAATAGGGGAATTCATTTATTACCCTGTAAAATTCATCCTTTTTTTCCAGAAACTGTTCAAGGTCTTTCATATAAACCTCTTTGCTCCTGCATATCCCAAGGAAAATACGTTCGCGGACAGATTTCGTTCCGACATTATCAGCCGGAATCGCATAAGCAGCATCTACCAGTCCGGCCCAGTCAAAATCATAAGGAATGGCAGTGCCAAGCTGTAATGTGTCGACGACTAAAGGTTTTATCACTTTGACATTGTGTTGGCCCGGCAGGGACCAGTCATAATTTCCAATCATATAATTGAATATTGCCAGTCGGTCCATCTCCTTTGGAATGATACTTTTCTGTGTCAGAGTTTTTGAATTTATAAGTACGGAATTTGTCCTTGCGGTTAACATTTCAACCGGTTCAATGAAAAACCCGGATTGTTTCACNNTCGCATTTTCAATGTTTGAACTACATTCCGGCACCAGTTTGATTTTAGATATCCTGTTCAGATCAGAATATCCGAAATTCACTTTTTTAAAGTTTAATTCGATGGGGGCAAAATCACAATAATTGTTACGGAATACTCCACGTGTCCTTAATCGTATATTCCCATTTATGGAATCCGTTTTACTCAGATGAAAGGTTATTACAGCATCTAAATAATCTTCAGTTGGTTTCTTTTTAAGATAAGTTGTCATGTCAAACCGCAGGGATATTTCCAGCGGGCTATCATCTTCGAAAAGTCTGAAGCTATTTGCATGATTATCCTGTTTAGTGGAATGTTTATGGGTTTTTGCATTTTGACCCAAAACCGGCAGAATAAGAAATGTTACCAGGTAAACCAGAAAGAAAATCTTTTTTCTCATATTAAAAACATGAAGGAAGAGTTTCAAAACCTAACCATTTGTTTAAACATTCATCATATACTTATACAATGAATCGGATAATATTAGCCTGTATTCGTCAGGACAAAAAAGATAAATTGAAAGCCTACGATCTGATTTTCTTTATATTAATTAAAGTAAATTTATGAAAATAATATTATATAGGATCCGTAAATGGAGTACAAATTAAATAATCAACTTAAAAAACAGGTTCATAGCGTAGATCTGATTATTAGTTTAATAAGGTGAGGCATTACAATTAGGAAAAGAGTTTGTCAGAAATCCGGAGAGGAAAAAGTACATCAATTGAAGAATGGAAAAGGCGATCATTTAAATATATCTTGTAAAACTTAAGTGTAATATTTATATTCAAATTCCCAAAAATAATAAGTCATCAACCTGATTGAATATTCCATTATCTTTGAGTAAATTTCAACTTAATTCACCATTATCTGATGCTTAACGTACTTAAACACCCCCTTTTAACTCACAAACTGGCAATTTTACGTCGTAAGGAAACCGGGACAAAAGATTTCCGGGAAACTCTCGAAGAGATTGCCGGTCTGATGGCATATGAGATAACACGGGATCTTCCGGTCAAAAACATCACAATTGAAACACCACTGGGAAAATGCAAAACCCAGGAGCTTGCAATAGATGTAGTTCTTGTTCCTGTATTGAGGGCCGGATTAGGCATGGTCGATGGAATCTCTAATCTTATTCCTACAGCCAGAGTCGGACATATCGGTATGTACCGCGATCATGTCACCCTTGTGCCGATGACCTACTATTCTAAGTTTCCTGATAACCTGCCGGATGCCATTGTTATGGTTCTTGATCCTATGCTTGCAACAGGAGGCAGCTCAACTGCAGCCATACAGATACTTAAAGACCACGGAGCAAAAAGTATAAAACTGGTGTGTGTGGTCGGAGCGCCGGAAGGTGTGAATCGAATAATGAAGGACCATCCTGATGTGCAGATTTACCTGGCCGGGCTCGATGACAAACTCAATGATAACGGATATATTGTCCCTGGTCTTGGCGATGCCGGAGACAGAATCTTTGGAACTAAGTAAGTTTTTACTATTTAGACCTTTATGCCGTTGTACCTTTGTACCCTTGAGCCAAACAATTCCTATCTTTCGGCTGTTATCTAAGCTATGCAGACTGAAAACGTAATCGAAGTAAAAAACGTCTGGAAATCCTTTAAAGCAGTTCAGGCAGTCAAAGGTGTAGATCTTTCCATTCCAAGGGGACAGTTTGTCGCTCTGCTTGGTCCTAATGGCGCCGGGAAAACAACTCTTGTCGAGATGATCGAAGGTATTCAGAAACCAGATAAGGGTGAGATAACCATTATGGGGAAAAAATGGAAGGGAAATGAGGATGAGCTTCACCGCATACTCGGTATTTCACTTCAGGAGACACGGTTCATTGACAAATTGCGTGTTTCCGAAACTTTACAGCTGTTTGCGGGATTTTTCAATATCGGTAAAGAGCGTGTTAATGAGATCATTGATATTGTCGGACTTGAAGATAAAAGGAAATCATACGTTGTTAATCTTTCAGGTGGTCAGAGGCAACGGCTTGCACTCGGAATCTCACTGATAAACAGTCCGGCTATCCTTCTGCTTGATGAACCAACTACAGGACTTGATCCGAACGCACGACGTGAAATATGGGAGATCCTTCAAAAGCTGAAAGAGAAATCAGAAACTTCAATGATCCTGACAACTCATTATATGGAAGAGGCAGAGAATCTTTGTGATTACATTATTATAATGGATCAGGGGAAAATCCTTCGCGAAGGTACGAGACATCAATTGCTGGAGGAAGATTCCAACGAAAAGGTCATAGAATTCACTTCCGAAAATGGAATCCTCCCGGAAGATATTCATGTTACAGGTTTCCCATTCACAATTCACAGGGAATCATCCGGCGAAAAAGGCTATGTTACTCTTGAAAATTTTGAAAATGATCTTCCGGCATTTATGACTTATCTTAAGTCGAAAAACATTAGCCTAAAACATATGGAGTGCAGAAGGAAAACCCTTGATGATCTTTTCGTTTCACTTACCGGGAGGAAGATAAATGAATAGGTGGTTCAGATTCAATCAGTTATGGCAGCTGATTTCCGCCCTGTTTCTTGAAATAATCCGGGAACCAGGAGTGCTTTTCTGGGGTATCCTCTTCCCTATCCTGATGTCGCTTGGATTGGGAATAGCTTTTACAAAAAAGGCAGACGTCCTGAGAAAAGTCGCTGTTGTCAACTCTGTTGATAGATTAAAAACCGACAATGATACCGGAATTATTTGGGGGTTTCTTAATAAAAAATGTGAGAAAAACATTCCAAATGACAGGGATACATACAACTGGAAGTATGTGATTAAGGACGAAAAGCTTGGTAATTCAATCTTCCTTTTTTACGATATTAACTGGGACGAATCTATGAAGCTGCTTAAAAGAGGTACTATAAATGTACTTCTAATGCAAAAAGAGGGTGCTGCAGAATATCATTTTGATCCAATGAACCCTGACGCCCAGCTGACCTATCTTAAACTAAGGAGCATTCTTGGTGTGGGTGAAGTAAAGACAGTTGTGAGCAATGCTGAAATAAAGCCACTCACAGTCGCAGGAACACGCTATATTGATTTTCTTGTACCGGGACTGATTGCAATGGGAGTAATGATGTCGTCAATGTGGGGCATCAGCTACGGAATAATCGAAAAGAGATCGAAGAAGCTTCTCAGAAGACTTGTTGCCACCCCGATGAAAAAATCACATTTTCTTATCGCGCTAATAACAGTCAGAATTACAATGAATTTCCTGGAATCCATGGTGCTGTTTATTTTTGCTCTGTTTGCTTTTAAAATGACAATACAGGGAGACATCACAGCCCTGATAGTGATGTTCCTTGCCGGAAATATTGCTTTCGCGGGAATCGCTGTATTCGTGTCATCAAATACCTCGAATACGGAAGTCGGAAACGGACTTATCAATTTTGTGGTGTTTCCTATGATGGTACTCTCGGGTATTTTTTTCAGCTATCAGAATTTTCCGGACTGGAGTATCCCTGTGATAAGGAAACTTCCTCTTACAATGCTTACCGACGGCATCAGAAGCATCTTTAATGAAGGAGCAGGATACCATGAGGTTATTATTCCTATACTGATACTCACTGCGACGGGAGTTATTTTTTTCTCTGCAGGACTGAAAATATTTAAGTGGCATTGACCGGAATATGCAGCGTTTGTTTTTCGCCACAGTCTTTATTATGAACTTTAGTACAAACCACATAATAAGGAAGAAATGAAAAGCCTGAAAATTTTATTTGTCGTGTTTGTCTGCCTCGGAATTACATCTTGTGTTAATGTACAATTCGGCAAGACAGTCAGAGGGGAAGGTAATGTTATAAAGAAGGAAAGAACCATTACTTCTTTTGATGGAATAAAGGTGAGCAGCGGAGTTGATGTATACCTGAGTCAGGGAGATAATGAGAGCGTTACCGTTGAAGCCGATGAGAATCTGCATGAATATATCATTACCGAAGTAAAGGACGGCGTACTTAATGTTTACACTGATGTCAATATCCGTGAAGCAAAAATGGAAAGAGTGCATGTTACAATGAAGGATGTAAAGTCACTTAAATCAACAAGTGCAGGCAACATAATAGGTGAATCTTCCATAAAAAGCACTGATATTGAAATCGGAGCCAGCAGTGCAGGTGATATCAGACTTGAAGTTTATGCAAAGAAAATTGAAGTTAATATAAGTAGTTCAGGTGATGTCACGCTTTCCGGAGAAGCTGAAACTCTAAATGCTGATCTGAGCAGTGCAGGAGACCTTGATGCATACAATCTTAAAACGAACGAAGTGGATGTCTCGGCTTCCAGTGCAGGTGATGCCAAGGTATTTGCATCTGAAAAAATAAAAGCACGGGCTTCCAGTGCAGGAGATATTTACTATCAGGGCGATCCAAAATATGTGGATGCACATTCTTCAAGTGCCGGAGGAATCCATAAAAGGTAACTTCCAAAACTATATATTCTTCCCCGTTATCTGAAGCCGCCGGGTCATTCCCGACGGCTTTTTATTACCTTTGTTACAATTTAAAAGGTAAACTATGACTGGGTCACCCGAAGCAGATGTTACTGTAATCGGTTCAGGAAGCTGGGCAACTGCCATCGTTAAGATGCTGTCAACCAACGCCACAAAAATATGCTGGTACGTTCAGATCGACGAAGAACTTAAATATCTGAAAAAATTCCATCATAATCAGAAATACCTTAGCGCTATTGACTTTAAACCGGAGAAATTGATTCTGACCGGCGATATTAATAAAGCGATAAAATCGGCAGAAATAATCATTCTGGTTACCCCGGCAGCTTTTCTTAAAGAGACTCTTTCTCCTTTAAAAATTTCTTTAAATGGAAAGACAATATGTTCAGCAATAAAAGGCTTCATCCCGGAAGATAATTGCATAGTAGGGGAATTCATGCACAAAGAATATAATGTCCCTTACAGCGATATTGTGATTATTACTGGACCAAGTCATGCTGAAGAGGTGGCGATGGAAAAACTCACCTACCTCACAATTGCGTCACAGGATAGTGAAAGAGCCAGGAATGTAGCCCGCCTTCTTAAAAATCATTATCTGAGAACAATTCTCTCTGACGACATTTATGGTACTGAATATGCAGCAGTCATGAAAAATATCTTTGCAATTGCTGCGGGTATTTGTATCGGTCTTGGTTACGGAGATAATTTCCTTGCTGTTTTGCTTTCAAATGCTGCAATGGAGTTAAAAACGTTTATTGACAGCATTCATCCGATTGACCGTGATATTAAGTGTTCTGCCTATTTAGGCGACCTGTTGGTTACTGGCTATTCACAGTTCAGCCGTAACCGTGCATTCGGTACAATGATTGGAAAAGGGTACTCTGTACATAATGCATTAATGGAAATGACGATGGTGGCTGAAGGTTATTATGCCGCAAAAGGAATTCATAAGCTCAGGTCTGAAATGAATCTCAGTATTCCGATCGCAGAAACGGTTTACAGGATACTATATGAAAATGCTATCCCCTCCAAAGAGGTTATCAGGCTGACAAAAATATTAAAGTAAAATTAAAGAAAACATCACTATAAGCCTGAATGGGTTTAAGCTTAATATTCTTTCACTATCCAAGATTGTGTTTCTTAATGAATTCGTCAATCACTTCAGTCAGATTTGGTAACCCGATTTCCTGGAGATCGTAATAAACCCTTGTATTGGGCTTCCTGATCTTTATAATTCTGTTCAGATCGATCGG
>PMEC01000206.1:280-21233 GCA_003155705.1 Bacteroidales bacterium | reverse complement strand
TGAAAACATTAGCGGTCATTTTGATGGAGAAGTGAAGAGTTGTGTTCCTTTTCAGGAGAGCCTCATAAATAAGTCTTGTAATAAATATAGAAGCAAATATTGAGGTCATAATACCAATAATAAGAGTTGTGGCAAAACTTTTTATCGGACCCTGACCAAAGACATAAAGTACGATACCCGTAAGGAGCGTAGTGGCTTTTGAGTCAATAATTGCAGGATAGGCACGTTTGTAACCATCAGACAATGCAAGCTTTACTCCTTTCCCGTTTCTGAGTTCCTCCCTGGTTCGCTCAAAAATAAGGATGTTCGCATCAACGTCCATCCCCATTGTAAGAACCATACCAGCAATACCAGGAAGTGTAAGAACGGCATTCAATGAAGCAAGCACACCAAACATCAGGAAGACATTGACAAAAAGAGCAATATCTGCAATTGTACCTGCACTCTTGCTGTAATAGAATATCATAAATCCCAGAACAAGCAGAAATGCAATAATGAATGAATCAAAGCCTGAACTGATAGCTTCCTTACCAAGGGTCGGTCCAACAACACTATACGAAACGATACGGGCTGGAGCCGGCATTTTACCAGACATAAGGATATTGGAAAGGTCTGTAGCTTCTTCAATCGTAAAATCACCTGTTATTTCTGAATTACCACCCGTAATTTCAACAGATACCCTGGGGTATGAACGTACATAACCATCAAGAACAACCGCGATACAACGGTTAAGGTTTTCGCGGGTGAGTCTTGCCCAGGTTTTNNCGGGTTGTAACTTTTATTGCATGAAGCTCATATAATGTTTTTGAAGCATCATATTTATATGGGTTCTGACTCCACATGAATCTGATATCTCTGGGGAAGAGCGCCCTGATCTGATTCATATTCAGATATGTATTGACTTTTGCAGTATCCCTGAAACTTGCAAATCCAATAAGGCTGCCTTGTTGAAGTTGCCCTTGCCTCTCATTGGGATGCAGAAGTCCGAAAAGAGGATTCTGCTGTGTGAACTGCTCAAGATTCTGAGATGCTGCAGTTTTTGTCGTGTCCTTCTGAATTATGTCGAGCAGTGATTCTTCTTTCTTCCTTGTGGTATCTTTTGGAGTGACTGCTTTCCTGACATTCTTAATTGAATCTGCAGACGCTTTTTGTGAATTTACTGCAATTTCTTTAAGCAAATTGTTAGCGGCTGCAAGATAATTATAAACCTCTCCATTTTCATAGGTTTCCCAGAATTCCAGGTTGGCAGTTCCAACGAGCAATTCCATGATTCTTTTCGAATTCTTTACCCCAGGAAGTTCAATAAGAATTCTTCCCTTCGTGGCAAGCTGAGAAATATTTGGTTGAACCACGCCGTAACGGTCTATCCTGGTACGAAGAATATTAAATGCATTTGTGATGGCAGTGGTAACTTCGCCATCAAGGACTTTCATGACTTCATCATTAGTCGAATTAAAATTAATTTTTTCCTTTAGTTCAACAGTACCGAAAATGGAGGCAAGCCTGGCATTAGGATCAATTTCCTGGAATGCTTTCCCAAACAGTGTCAGAAAATCAGCCTGGCTTTGTTTCTGTCTTTGTTTTGCCAGAGCCAGTGCAGCGTTAAAACTTTTGTCGGGATTATAATTTGAAAGCGCTTTGAGAACATCCTCAATAGACACCTCCATAATTACATTCATTCCACCTTTAAGGTCAAGTCCAAGATTCAGCTCTTTTTTCTGACACTCTTTAAATGTATATCCAAAATAACTCCATTTTTCTTTCGGAAGAGTTGCTATTGAGTCGAGATAAGTTGTCTCTTTTAAAAGGTTCCCTTTTGCATAGTTTCTTGCTTCCTGTTTGACTTTATATGTCGCTACGGTAAATGAAAGCTGGTAGATTGAAACCAGTCCCAATGCGATTGCAAGAATAATAATTGCTCCTTTGTTCTGCATCTGTTTTTACTGTTTGAATGATTTCGAAAAAATTATGCTTTTCTTCTTAATGAGGCGCAAAGATATTAAATTTTTACAAAAACATTCAAATTAAGAGGATATGAATTGTTGATAAAACGAAAGAGGTTGTAATTTACATCACAACCTCCTGATATCTGCTGATTCCGGGTTATTTTAAAAGCTTGTCATAGTCGGTTTCGAGCGGTTTTCTGTTAAGAAAGTCATACAAAGCGAGACTGCGTATGTTATAGAAATAGTTCCAATAATTCTGCAGAGCCTGGACATAAGCTCTCCGGTTCTCATCTTTTCTGCTATCAGCATCATTAAGGTCGAGTACAGCAATTTTTCCAATAAGGAAACGCTGCTTTGTAACTTCGTACCTTTTTTGTGCAACTGTATCTGATAACGCTGCGATTGCGACCTGGTTCTTCTGCAGATTAAACTGCTCGACATCGAGAAACAGGTTTTGCTGAAAGTCCGTAAGTGCCTGCTTCACCTGAACCTGGGTCAATTCAAGGCTTGATTGAGCCATCCTGTAGTTTCCCCTGCCACGACCCCAATCGAGAATTGGAAGTGTAAAACCTACATTTACCGTCTGGCTTTGACTTGGATTTTCGACCGTACTCATAAAATCAGCTCCTCTCTGAGACAGCCCCAGTGATGCATTAAGGCTGGCGTTTAATCCCATGTTTGCTCTTGCCTGTGCAACATTGCTCTGGGCATTTAAGATACTGATCTGTTGGTTGATTAAATCCGGATTATTTTTAAGTGCCAGATCAAGTACTTCTTTCGTATCAACCTGTAAATTAGGTATTTCATTAGGCAGGATCAGTTCAAGCCTGACATTTTCATTATATCCGAGAAAAGACCTTAGCCTGATCTCCCTGTCACGTAAATTCATATCTGCCTCTTTTCTGTTTGTTTCGGCATTTAGCCAGGAGAGCTGCATTTGCAGAAGTTCATCCTCTGCAATTGTACCTAACTGATATCTTCCTTTGGCAATTCTGTATAAAGTATCAGCGTTGGAATAGTTCATTTCAGCAATCTGTTTGTTTATTTGCGCCAGTGCCAATGCAAAGAAATTCTGTACTGCACTCATATGAACTGCCTCAATATTTGCCAGATAAGTTTTTTTTGCAGCGTCGTATTTTACGGGTTCTATTTTCTGTTGCCACCTGAGCGTATTATACTGCCGTATTGGTTGAGTAATATTAATACTGACAGGAGTAACATTATACTGACGGGGCTGAACAGCCGTTTGTCCGAAATCATAAAGCTCATTTACTCCGGATTGTAGTGAAAAGGTTGTACCTGTCAACCCAACAGCTTGTGATAATGATAGAGTACCGCTACTGCTTATTGTATTTTTTGGCGTATAGGTATACTGGTTTGTATTTGAGTTGTATACTTTATCAAATCCATTACTGTAATTTGGGACAGTTCCCCTCAGGAACAGTGAAGGTCTGAATTGCGCCTGGTAGGATCTGTATGCCCAATAACTTGAACGATATCTGTGCGTTGCCATCAATGCGTTAGGTGATTGTACTTCAGAAAGTTTGATGACTTCTTCAAAAGTTAGTTTTTTTACTTCCTGCGCATTAATTTTCTTTGCAGAAACAAGAAGCATAATTATGATTGAAAATAATAGTAATTTCTTCATTTTTAATATTTTATTCATACCTTAATGATTCTATCGGATCTTTTTCAGAGGCTCTTTTTGCAGGAGAATATCCAAATATAACTCCCACCGCAGCAGAAACTCCGAAAGCAATAAATACAGAGAAAAATGATACAATTGTCATAATGCCGGCTATTTTCTCAATCAGTTTCGCCATTATTACTCCAAAGAAAATTCCAATAAAACCACCGATCACACTTATAAGAACTGCTTCAGCAAGGAACTGAACAACTATATCCATTTTCTTAGCTCCTATCGCCATTCTTGTTCCAATCTCCTTTATCCTTTCCATAACTGAGGCGAACATAATGTTCATAATCCCGATCCCTCCCACAATAAGAGAAATGCTTGCAATCGCACCAAGAACGATGTTGAAAATATCCTTTGTTCTCTGCTGCTGTTTAAGTAATAATTCCGGCACAGTAATTTCAAAATCCTTAACATTTGAATGTCGTCTTGAGAGCATTCTGCTAAGCGTTTCTGTTGTTGCATTCAGCTGTTCAGTTTCTGCTACCTGGACTACTATCCTATCGAGTTGGTTATAATTTGTTTCCGCATCTGAAGAAGCATCTGAACTACTCACCACGATTCGGGCCATCCCACCACCACCACCAAAAAACTGCATTGTTGTAGCTTCGGAAACAGTCTTAGTATTGACAAGTGCTCTGTTCTGATATCTCATCAACATCGTCTGGATCGGAATATAAATATTGTCATTATAAACATTTACTCCTTTCTCCTCGAAACCTGTCAGGCTGACGTTGGTTTTCTGAAGCACTCCGATGACCTTAAGCCAGTTACCATTAAATTTTATGTACTGCCCCAGAGGGTCGATCTTGCTGAAGAATTTTGCCCTGATGTTTGCACCAATAATGCAGACCTGTATCCCATTTTTCTCCTGGTAAGAATTAAAAACAGCGCCGGAAACAAGTGGCAGATTGTACAACTGGAAATAATCGTTTGAAACCCCTACAAGTTTGGCTGTATATTTTACGCCGTTCAGCATAGCCGTAGAATTAAATGATATCTCGGGACTTATTCGTTTCATTGAAGGAATTACTTCACGTATTGATTCCACGTCTAACATGTTTAGTCCCCTTGAGAATTTTTTCTGTTGCTTTTCTCCCTGGTCCGTTGATGTTGAGGATTTTTCCGGTATTACAGGGTTGATGAGTATATTGTTAACCCCGACCATTTTCATCTGTTCGAGAATCTCTTGTTTGGCGCCTTTTCCGATAGCAAGCATTGCGATTACAGCCGCAACTCCGAAAATGATACCCAGAGCCGTAAGGATGGACTTAAGCTTGTTTGAGGCAATTGACTCAATCGCTATTTCAATGTCATGGTAATATCTTTTGAACATATTATTCTTAGTTATTTTGTCTTCTGCGTGTAGTATCTCTGTTATTTCTTTGCTGTCCGTTTTGCATATTCATCATTCTACGTCTCATTGCGGCGGTATCCACTGTACCACCCTGCTGTCCGCCTTGCTGACCGAATTGATTGTTGCCACTCCTCTGCCCGCCGACTTGCGAATTATCTCCTCTTTGTCTGCCACCCTGCTGGTTATCTCCCCTTCCATTTTGAAATTGTTTCATCATTTCAGGAGTAATCTGCATCATCTGGGATCGTTCCTCCAAAGCTTTTTCAGCTTCTTTCCGGATCCTTATTTCTTCTTCTTTCTTTGCTTTCTCACGTTCTATGATCACAGATTTTAGTTCTTCACCTATTAATCTGAATTTCTCGGGGTTTGGAGGAGTACTAAGATAAAGAACATCACCTGATTCTACTCCTTTGTCAACAATCACATTATTCTCATTTGATTCACTAAGAACAACTATATGTTTTGTCCTGTTCTTCAAATATACTACGGGAATGCTGTCTTCTCCCGTTTGAACACATTCAAGAGGTATAAACACCACATTATCAATTGTTTTTGTAACAATCTTATTCCCGGTTGTCATGGAAGGTCTGAGTATCGGATCCGATCCATCGACCTTAATTCTCACTTCGAACACTTTTGCATCGGCATTAGGAAGCTGTTCACCGATGTTTGCAACAGCAGCTACAGCTCCCGTATAGGCTCTTTCCGGGAAAGCATCAACGACAATGGAAACTTTCTGCCCCGGTTTAACTTTGCTAACATCTATTTCGTTGACGTAGGTCAATGATATCATCGATTTCAGATCGGGAAGTGTCGCAACCACGGGATCAAATGGACTGATTGAGGAGCCCGTTTTTCTTTTTGTTCCCATTCTGTCCTTTTTATAAATTACCATTCCCGATGATGGTGCAGTAATGTTAAACTTGGCCAGAACGTCCTGAAGATCTTTTACCCTCTGCCTCTCATTAATAATATCTGTCTCACTGTTTTTTATATCTGATTTGGCCTGCTGGTATCTTAGTTCATAACTTCTCTGCAGCTGTTCGAGTGTTCTTTTTGCTTTGTCAAGATTTATTTCTGCTTCACGGATTGTGGTTGGCGGCTCATATTTTGACTGCTCAAGAGTTATACCGGCTTCTTCAACAGAAAATACCTGATTTTTGATATTATCACGCAGGTTACTTAGAGTCACAGCTGAATCAAGTAATTTCATCTGAAAAGACGTGTTCAATGTCTCAAGTCTTTCCAGCTCATCTTTCAAACTATTATCAAAACTTGTCCTGTCAAGCGCTGCAATATAATCGCCCTGTTTAACTTCCGTTCCTTCAGCAACAAGGTCCTGTATCTTGATATCCATAGATCTGATATTTCTGCTTTGAGTCATTTCAGGGCCTCTGATATCTGTAGAAAACTCGGCTTGTAATTCCCCGGTGGTTGTAACAAGTATCTCAAATTGACCTTTCTCAGCCGTTGCAAATAATGTTGAAATGTCCTTTTTTGCGGTAGCCTTGCCTATAATAATCAAAGCTATTACCGCCACGACCACAACTATACCTGCAATTATTAGTGTTCTTTTCATCTTATATATGCTTATTTAAATATTCAAAAAAATGAAGGCTCGAAAGTATTAAAAATGTATAGTTTTTTAATGCTTAAGGTAATTTATTTAACAATAATTAACATCCGGGTAAAAACAGTTACGAGCAGAAGGCACACTACCAACAGTTTTTATTCCTCAGTTTAAAACACACAAAGAAAAACTAAAGTTCCTTAATTATTCTTATTACATCATCTGCAAGACTTTCAGCATCTACGGAGGACATACCTTCGGCATAAATTCTTATAATTGGTTCTGTATTTGACTTTCTGATATGAACCCATCCGGTTTCATGCTCAATCCTTATTCCATCTCTTTCATCAATCTCACAATCACTGAAATATGTCTTAACAAACTCAAGAATCTTATCAATATCCGTACCGGGTTCAAGCATTAGCTTTTTCTTGGCGATTACATAAGACGGATATGATGCCCTAAGTCGGGAACATTTTATTTTCCGTTTTGCCAGAAACGTCAGAAAAAGAGCTATCCCAGCCAATGCATCACGGCCATAATGCAATTCCGGGTAAATAATTCCTCCATTGCCTTCTCCTCCAATAACAGCATCTCTTTTTTTCATCTCTTCGACAACATTCACTTCTCCGACAGCAGATGAAAAATAATGTCCGCCATAACTTTCCGTGACGTCTTTTAAAGCCCTGGAGGAAGACATATTGGATACTGTGGCTCCGACAGTATCCTGCAAGACATAATCAGCCACCGCAACAAGGGTGTATTCCTCACCAAACATACTGCCATCCTCACATATTATTGCCAGGCGATCTACATCAGGGTCGACTACAAAACCAACATCTGTTTTTTCCTTTTGCATGTATTCAGATATCTCCTCAAGATTCTCAGGAAGTGGTTCGGGATTATGCGCAAAGTTGCCGTCAGGAACTGAATTCAGAAAAACAGATCTTTTCACTCCAAGCTTTTCAAGAAGTTCCGGAAGAATAATACCCCCTACTGAATTAATACAATCTACTGCCACCGTAAGAGAGGCCAGCTTAATTGCTTCTTTATCAACCAATCGAAGTTTAAGTATCCGGTCAATATGTTTTTCTCCCCATGATTTATCAGTTATGACAGTTCCCAGATTGTTATGTTCTGCAAAACTATATTCTCCTGATAATACAATCTGAAGTATCTCATTTCCATCGCTTGCCGAAAGAAATTCTCCATTCCCGTTAAGAAGTTTCAATGCATTCCAGTTAGCCGGATTGTGGCTTGCCGTAATAATAATCCCACCTCCTGCTTTTAATCCGGTTACAGCAACTTCAACAGTTGGAGTCGACGCCAATTCAAGGTCAGTTACATCGATACCCAACCCCTGTAATGCGGAGGTAACAAGGTCGCTTACCATCTTCCCGGAAGTTCGTCCGTCGCGTCCGATTACAATTCTTGTTTTTTTTGAGTTCTGTCTTCTCTGTATCCAGGTACCAAACGCAGCTGTAAACTTCACAATATCAACAGGTGAAAGGCTTTCTCCCGGTTTACCACCAATCGTACCGCGGATACCTGAAATGGATTTAATTAATGTCATCAGAATTTATTTTTACAGAGCTACAAAGTTGCAAAAAAATCATCAATCCGGAATATTCTTAATTAATTGTACCTTTGCAGGCTGATAATAAATTGGAATGGATAAGAGGAAATCGTCAGACAGACAACGGATAAGAATAAAAAAGTTGCCCGTAGACGAAAAAAAACAGGAAACAGAACTTATCCGGCTTAACAGGTATATTGCAGGAAGCGGTGTCTGTTCGCGCCGTGATGCAGATGAAATTATCAAGAAGGGATGGATCACAGTAAATGGCAAGCAAGTGACTGATCTTGGAACCAAAGTCACGACCAGCGATGATATCAGATATAAAAACAAGAAGCTTAACGCAGAAAAGAAGGTTTATATCCTTCTGAATAAACCAAAAGATTATGTAACTACTGTTGAAGATCCTCACGCAGACCATACAGTTATCGATCTGATTGGAAATGCATGCTCCGAAAGAGTGTACCCTGTCGGCAGGCTTGATAAATCTACGACCGGAGTATTGCTTCTGACAAATGATGGTGATCTCGCAGGCAGGCTTACTCATCCGAAATATAACAGGAAGAAAATCTATCATGTTTTTCTCGACAGGGTCGTCTCCAAAAACGATCTCTTTAAACTGACAGAGGGCGTTGATCTTGAAGGTGAAATAGTTTCAGCTGATGCAGTCTCCTATACTGACCCTGAGGACAGGAGTCAGCTTGGGATTGAACTGCATTCAGGACAAAACAGGGTAGTTAGGCGGCTTTTTGAAAAACTCGGTTATAAAGTTAAAAAACTCGACAGAGTTTATTTTGCAGGACTTACGAAAAAGAATCTGCAAAGAGGGAAATGGAGGTTCCTGACAGAAAAAGAGGTGAGCATGCTTAAAAGAGGAATCTATTAATATCCGGTGAATGAGCCACAAATCAGGTTTTGTTAATATTCTGGGAAATCCTAATGTAGGGAAGTCAACTATTATGAATGCCCTTGTTGGTGAGAAGCTATCCATTGTTACCCCTAAAGTTCAGACCACCCGCCACCGGATAATGGGGATAGTTAATGGGGAAGATTTCCAGATAGTCTATTCCGACACACCAGGGATACTTAATCCGAAATATAAGCTTCAGGAGTCGATGATGAGTTTCGTCAATATAGCTCTCTCAGATGCTGATGTAATCATTTATGTTACAGATATTTCTGATCATGTCGATAAAGATGGTGAATACATCGGGAGAATTAAAAAATCAAAAATACCGGTAATAATAGCCATCAATAAAATTGATCTGACAAACCAGGCAGAACTTGAAAAGATCGTTGAGTCGTGGGACAAAACTTTTCCCGGGTCAGACATTATTCCTTTATCTGCATTAAAAAGGTTTAACCTCGATATACTGCTCCATTCAGTTCTCGATAAGCTTCCTGAGGGTGCAGCCTATTTTCCTAAAGATCAGCTTACCGATAAATTTGAAAGATTTTTTGCATCGGAGATAATAAGGGAAAAGATACTGCTCAATTACCAGAAAGAAATACCATACTCGGTAGAGATTGAGATTGAAAGTTTCACTGAAGTAAAGAAAATGACCAACATCAGGGCTGTTATCCATGTCGCAAGAGATAGCCAGAAAGGTATAATTATAGGTCATAAGGGGCAGATGTTAAAGAAAGTCGGAACAGAAGCAAGACTGGATATGGAGGATTTCTTTGGCAAAAAGATCTTTCTTGAGATGTATGTGAAGGTAAGCAAGGAATGGCGGGATAAACCGCTGATGCTTAAGAAATTCGGATATCGTTAATATGAAATCAAAACAGATATGAGTAAGATAGTTGCAATAGTAGGCAGACCTAATGTCGGGAAGTCGACACTCTTCAACAGGCTTACTGAGTCGCGCGAGGCAATTGTAGATGAAGTCAGTGGAGTGACCCGCGACCGTAACTATGGAAAGGCCAACTGGAACGGGGTTGATTTTTCGGTTATTGACACCGGCGGTTTCGTGGAAAACTCTGAAGATATTTTTGAAGAAGAGATAAACAAACAGGTCCTGCTGGCAATTGAAGAAGCTGATGTAATACTTTTCATGACTGATGTAACGTGCGGTATTCATGAACTTGATGAAACTGTATCNNTATGCACTTGGTCTCGGAGATTATTTTCCACTAAGTTCAATTAACGGAAGCGGAACTGGTGATCTTCTGGATGCCGTAGTTAAATGTCTCCCTGAAGAGCAAAATGAAGAAGAACCGGATATTCCGCGTATTGCAATTGTGGGGCGTCCAAATGTCGGTAAATCTTCGCTGGTAAATTCGCTTCTCGGAGAAGAAAGGAATATTGTCACGCCTGTCGCAGGCACAACACGGGATTCAATCTATACGCGTTACAATAAGTATAATCACGATTTCCTACTGGTAGATACCGCAGGTCTTAGAAAAAAAGGCAAGGTTAGCGAGGATATTGAATTCTATTCCGTAATGAGAGCGGTAAGAACAATAGAGAACTCAGATATTTGTCTCCTGCTTTTAGATGCCACAAGAGGAATTGAAGCTCAGGATATTAACATCCTTTCACTTATCCAGAATAACAGCAAGGGTATTATAATTCTTGTAAATAAATGGGACCTTATAGAAAAAGACACCAAATCAACTATCCGTTTCGAACAGAATATAAGGGAAAAAACTGCACCATTCACCGATTATCATATTTTATTTATATCTGCAACCAATAAACAAAGAATACATAAAATCCTTGAACTCGTTCAAAAGGTTCATGAGAACAGGACAAGAAAGATTCCTACACCAAAGCTGAATGAGGTAATGCTTGAGATTATCCGCGTCAACCCACCGCCCTCACTGAAAGGCAAATACATTAAAATAAAGTATGTCACGCAATTACCTACGCATACTCCGACTTTTGCATTTTTCTGCAATCTTCCTCAGTATGTAAAAGATCCGTATAAAAGGTACCTTGAAAACAGGATGAGAGAACATTTTGAATTTACAGGCGTACCGATAAAGATATTTTTCAGAAAAAAATAGTTTAATTTGGTGCGGTTTTTGCAATAAAAAATGAAACACTGAACAATGAGATCTGTAATATTCCCGGTCGCTTTACTTTTTACACTTTTGTTTTCTGTTTCATGTAGAAAAATTGAGAAACTTCCACCAGAACCAAGCATCAAATTCACAAGTTTTGAGGTTTTTGATTCCACGGATATTCTGGGGAATATTGATAAAGGAGGCAGACTTAAATTCTATTTTGAAGATGGTGACGGAGATCTTGGTTTGCAAGCACCTCAGGATAACAATACGGATTCAACCAATCTTTTTTTTACACTCTTCAGGAAAACCAAAGGCATATTTGTCCGGGTCCCTGATAATGATCCTCTTAAACCGTCACCTTACAGAATTCCATATATGGACAGACAGGGACAGAATAAAATACTCCGCGGCAATATAAGTGTGACTTTTTTGTATCTGTTCTTTACTCCCTCAGATACACTCAGGTACAAGTTTTTTGTAAAAGACAGGGCTCTTCATTCAAGCGATACTGCTTCAACATGTGAGATAGTCCTGATCAGGAATGGAATCTGCACTGACTAGAAGCGCTACACCTTAATTCCCATCAGAAGAATATCATCCACTTGTTCGTAATCACCTTTCCAGTCAAAATAGAAGTTTGAAATTATTTCTTTCTGCTCTGACATGGGTTGTTTGCTTACCTCTTCAAGAAGTTTTTTGAGCCTGGCGATTTTCATTTTCTTTCCGTCGGCTCCGCCAAACTGATCAGGAAGGCCGTCAGAAAACATATAAACCGTGTCGCCTTTTGCAAGGAAATACTCCTGGTCGTCAAAAAACTTTTCAATTACAGATTCTCCGCCGACGGAACATCTGTTTCCTCTTATATAATATGATTCGCCTCCTAATACAATTATAACAGGTCTCATTGCTGAAGCAAATCTTACCTGTCTTGTCTTCACATTAAACTCAAAGACAACCATATCCATTCCGTCATTCGAGACGCCGACATCAATATTCTGATTAAGAGTTGAAAATATCTGTTTATCGAGCAGGGTAAGAACTTCAGATGGCCTGGTGATTCCCTTTCTTGTAACAATATCCTGTAATAGGGTGGAGCCAATCATTGACATAAATGCACCCGGGACGCCATGGCCTGTAGAGTCAGCGCAAACAATAACAAATATTTCTTCATCAATTCTGTCAAACCAATAGAAATCTCCGCTGACAATATCTCTGGGATGAAATATTATAAAAGCATCCTCAAATGCATCTCTCAACTTATTTACATCGGGTAAGATGCTGGATTGAATCCTTTTAGCATAATTTATACTATCGGTTATTTCAATATTCTGGAGTTCGATTTCGTCTTTTTGTTTAAGAACAACCTGGGTACGTTCAGCAAGTTCACTTTCAAGATATTCATTCATTTCTCTCTGTGATCTTTCCCTGATATATATTATTAATGTAACAATTCCTGAAAGAGCTGTAAATATGATCAGAAAAAACCACCATGTTCTCCAGAAAGGTTTTTTGATTAAAATATCGAAAGTGGAATTGGTTTTCTGTTGGATTCCACCTTCATTCACAGACATCAGATTGAATTTATACTTACCATCACGGAGATTATATTTTTCCTCTCTTGAAAATTTTAACGCAGACCAATTATCGTCATAGTTATCCATCCTGGTCTTGTAAGATACTTTTTCGGGATCACTCAGGTTAATACCGACATAATCAACAACAACACTATAACTTTTACTATAAGGCAATGAATAAACCGGTTGATATGGATATCTGTTTTCACCGATTGTAACTGAAATAATATTATTAATAGGAGCGTTTACGCTCTTTTTTTCCTTCACTCTGTCAAAACAAATCACCCCTTCGGTAGTTCCGATCAGAACCTTTCCGTCCTTTGTTTCAAACAGTGAATGAGGATTGCAATTGCCCCCCTTTGCAAAATCGTTATTAAAGACTTTTATTATCCCGGTATTGATATCATATCTTGAAAATCCGCGTTCATGGCCAATCCATATTTTGTTGTCTGAATCTGAGAGAATGCTGTAACAATAGTTTGATAATAAGCCATTTTCTGTGGTAATTTTCGTTACGGAATCATTTGAAACATAGAAAATACCATTCCCTGATGTTCCTGCCCAAATCTCACCCGGTGCACTTTCTGCAAAACACAATATTTTATTTTTAGTACTTCCTGCCAATATTCCCTTTCCTATATTTACTCCTGACTTTAGACGAATATCATAAAGCCTGTCACATTCCGTGGCAATAAGTGCTCCCCCGTCCTTTTTAATGAAAACCTGGTTTATGCTGTTATGAGGAAGACGGTTATCAGTGCTAAATTTTTTAATGACTTTACCGGAATTAATGTCAAGTATGACAACGCCATCAAGTGTCGAAAGCCAAAGGTTATTGCCATCAGATGTTATATTGTGAATGTTATCTTCACTATTATTCCCGGATCTGTAAAACTGTGAGGTCACTCCATTCAAATTCTTCAGAAACAAACCGCTACCCTTAGTTCCTATCCACAATCTGCCATCAGGTTCAAGACGAAATGATAAAATTTCACTATGTTGTACCTGAGAAACCAGGGTTGTGAATGGTTCAGCCTTGCCGGTTTTAATATTAAATATGAAATAACCGCCTGGGGTACCGAGCAAATATTTGTCATTTAACTGGTTAATATAGATAATGTTATTGCCTTCAGGTTTATCAGAGGGCGTGTAGAAGCTAAAATCACTGGAGGCAAGTAACGATAATCCCTCACCATAAAATCCAATCCAGATATTCTTCTCCATATCCTGAAAAACTGTTCTGATGTTTTGTCCGGGCAAGCCTGAAGCTATACTATAATTTATTTCTGATTCAACAGATTCACTGTTCGAGGAAAACCGAACTTGTAAGAGACCATTATTATTTGTTGCGATCCAGATAGCCCCTGATTGATCTTTATAGATCGACTCGACATTTAAAGACTCAAATTCATGATGATCAGGAAACCTGCTTAATACCGGTTTATTGCTGCTTATTCTAAGCTTGTAAATTCCATTGCTCTCCACACCCAGAATGTAATTTCCATCTTCATCTAATGGTTGAATTGTCTGTACTTTTGAGTATTCAACACCTTTGATAGCAGTTTCTATTTTTACTGAATCCTTATATAGACTGCAATAAAGCAGGTTCTCCTGCGTGCCAAGAATTATTTTACCACCCGGAGCAAGACTGCCTGTTGTCATCAGAGTATTTCGGGCAATATAAAACCTGCTGATTTCACCAGGATTACTTTCATTGATTTTAAGAATCATCCGGTCTTGCGGAATAATCCAGATAAAACCGTCCGGGCTTTCAAACATGAAATTGACACTTTGGATATTCAGGTTCGGTATTTGATGAAGACCATTTTTTTCAGTATAAAACAGGGTGCCATCATTACAGCCAAACCATAGGTTCCCGTTTTTATCTTTTAAACATACAGATGCATATCTGTTCACAACAGAATCAGGAAAGTTGACATGAGTAAAATTCCAACCATCAAATTTTACTAACCCGGTACTGGTGCCCAGCCACAGAAATCCGTTAGCATCCTGATTGATAGTATAAATATAAGGGTCGGTAAGTCCGTTGGCAGCACTATAGTTTCTGAATCTGTAACTTTGCCCATGAAGCAGAGAAGAAAATAAAAACAGGCACCAGAAGGTGATGAAGATTAATTTCCGTGTCGTTACAGATTGCATTTTCAGATATAGTTACTTCTTAATCTGCCTGTAAACAGGCTTGGATACATAGACAGGAACTCCACCAATTGGTGAGCTGAAGAATTTCAGGTTATCGCCTCTCTGGTTTTGAAGTGAAATTACCACATTATTATTTCTGACAAGGTATTCCTGGTTCTTATGAAACTGAAAATCAAGAGAGGAACCAACCTCTCTGGGGTCAACTTCAATTTTAGTTTCCTCCCAATTATTCTGNNTCACCGTCATCATCCCAGTCGAAATTTCTTTCCAGAACATATACTATTCCGGTATCAATATAAGGGTAAATATGTGAAACGCTTTTTATGTCATTCCACATCCTGAATGTATATGAATAAGTAAAAGCATTTGCTCCTTCAATGGGCACGTCATTATTTGGATCCCGTGACAGGAAGTATTTGTACAGATTTCCATCATCGCCGCTGATACCATCACAAATTATCTTGAACATATAGCTTTTCCATTTTTCGTTATAATCTCCCTGGGTNNAAAATTTTTGATGAGAGCAACGTTCCACTTTTGAAATTACCCGTGCGTAGTGCTCCTCTTGAATCCTCATTCTCACTTTTTTCAGGATCCACTCCTTTACCTCCATATACAGAATACTGCATCTTTGTATTCCATTCTCCTTTCTGCTCATCATTCTCACCGCTAACATCAGGGTCAAACACCCGGATATAGAAACGATCTTTGAAATCTTTCGGAATAGCGAAGAACCAGGTTTGAAAGAAATTGAAATCACCCCATGATTTGTCCCCATCTTTTCCGAAAGTAACCAGAAACGGAATATTCTCATCCAGGCTCGGTACAGGTTGTGCATTAACTTCAGCAGGAGACAAAAAGCATAGAAAGAATCCTATAATAATTATTTTATATATGTTTATCAATTTCATCTCATTCAAAAGTAATCATTTTCATTTTCAGGGTCAGCGAATCACATTTATATTTTTGGATATACAGGCTTCCTTTATGACTCCGGTTGCATCCGGTACAGCAGTAACAATCAACTGAATATTAAAGTTGCCTTGCTTTATATATGTTTTATCAACTGCCTTTCCTATTGCTACAGATTCATCACCAAAATTCCAGTAATATTGTTTAATGTTCCAGCCAGGCAGATTGGTACTGTCTGCATTCAATTTTATTTGCTTTCCAATATTGCATACTTCCGGACTTGAAATATAAGGTTGCTCTATGTCTTTGAGATCCAAATCAATGGTCTTTTCATTCTTCTTTACCTCTTTTGTAATAAGATTCACTACATCAAGTCGAATAGAATAATTGCCCGGACCTTTGAAACAATGGTCAGCCTTTACTCCTTCGGCCTGTGAACCATCGCCAAAATCCCACTGGTACCGGAAGGGAATAGTATCAAATTTTATTGCGTTTTCATCGTAAAACTCATAACAGTAATTATTTATCTGTAGCGTATCACATTTTACTTTGCGGATAATTGTCGAAGAAAACCTGAAAATATCATCATTTTTTCTGTCGCGATTGGAGGTAAAATAACCGGTCTGAAGACTTTCTTCGGCAACAAATGCAAAATCATCTGCAGGTGAATTTATTTGAGGAGGCAGGTGAACCGGCTCTTCCCAGTTCCCCATATTCAAAAAAGTATAATAAATATCCATTCCTCCCATTCCTCCTGGTCTGTCGGAGCTGAAATAGAGTCGTCCGGAAGAGTGCATATACGGATAATTCTCTCTCGATGAGGAATTTACTTTGTTTCCAAGGTTAACCGGTTTTCCCCATTTATTGTTAATTAATTCACAGTAATATATGTCTGATCCTCCAATGCCGCCTCGCATATCCGAAGCAAAGAAAAGGTACTTGCCATCTTTACTTATTGAAGGTTGTGCAACACTATATTTCGGATTATTATATTCAAACGGCCTGACATTTTTTATAATAGTACCAGATAATTCACCCTTAAAAATTCCTCTGGGATTTGTTACATTTTTTTTCTTTGCAGCCTTTCCGGTAAGAATGCTACTGGTGAAATATACAGTTTTACCATCAGGAGCCAGACTCAATGGTCCATAATACAGGACCGCACTACTATTGCTTGTAATTGGCTGTGGTTTTTCCCGTTTGGAAGTATCTTTACTGGCTACAAAGTAGATATTATAAAGACGTTCGTCATTGAAAGTAGTTATTCCTGTAATGCTGCTGGTTCTTCTGTCAGAACAAAAGATAATGCCATCTTTGAAAAGTACAGGAGCAATATCACTGAAAACTGAAGAGTTAAAAGACATTGGTTTGACCTCAAAAATTGGTGCCTGACAGCATATCTCGGAAATTGCCCTGATAGAGATTACTATAAAAACCAATATGTATTTCAGGAATCTCGGCATAGCCTAAAAATATCTTGGGTTAGCGGCATTGACTTTATAACTGAATTCGTACCTTAATATTATCTCATGTGATCCTTTGGAATAAGTGTTCATCATTCCGACAGGGTAGTCATATGAATATCCGATCATTAATTGCGGATTAACCTGCAATTGAAGTATACCAACTGCAACTTGTTCGGAAGTGCGCCAAGAACCACCTATCCACACCATATCTCTGATTATAAAATTCCCGTTCAGATCCAACTGCGTTTTTTTGGTTTTCTGAACTGAATAATCAAGAAATGCAGAGGGCTTAAATTTGAAAGATGGTGATAATGTTATTAATGCACCTGCTGAGACATAAACATCAAAATCACTGAATGCATTAAAACTGACCTTACCTCCACCATCGTTTACATAACTCAAAAATGATGGAATGGCAGCTCCAATGAAGAATTTTTTATTGTAATAATATAGTCCGGCCCCGGCATTCGGGAGAAAATATGGTTTATCATTCACCAGAAAAGCTTCGTCATTCTTATCATTCAGTAAAATATTCGAATAATCAGTATTTGACATATCAAAACCTGCTTTTAATCCCAGAGAAAGCTTACCCTCACCCAGACTCAAATGGTAAGCATAATCTGCGTAAATACTGTAGGATTTTGTCAATCCATAGGTAAACATCTGACCTGAAAATCCTAAGCCGACTCTGTCATCTTTCAAAAGAGAATGAAGAGATAAAGTTTCTGATCTTGGTGCTCCGTCAATACCAGCCCATTGCAGTCTGCCGGACATGAAAAAGCTTAGCACTTCACGTGTTCCGGCATATGCCGGATTTATCATCAGGCCATTTTGAAGATACTGGCTGTAAACCGGGTAAGCAAGGCTGATTTTTGTCGAATCAGAACCTGTCTGACCCTCTGTACTGAGGACCGGTAACATAAATATTATTATACAGATGAAGCCTTTCTTTAGCATGTCTACAACATCAAATCCTTCAGTTATTTAGTTCTTCCTTCTTTTTAAAATAATGAAACCACTTTTTTGTAAAACAGTGTTGTTTCTTAAAGATTTAACAATAAAAATATAATAATAAGTTCCTTCAGGCAGTACTCCGTTATTCTGCCCATTCCAGTTGGTCCATCCATTTTCACTGGTATTGCTTGTATAGAAAACTTCGGTTCCGGCACTGTTCAGTATTCTTAGGGTTACAACTGAAACCGAGGGATCATGATCAAAACCTGAAATCACAAATTCATCATTTTTTCCATCTCCGTTGGGTGAAAATCCCTGAGGGATCTTCAGATCGTAAATAGTATAAGTTACTGTATCGGCTGATTCACATTTTCCATTTGTAATTTTCCAGAGAAATTTATTTTTAACCGGAGAGAAAGCTAAGTCATAGGCTATCGAATCATTCATAATTTTTGCCTCACTCAATCCAGTTCCAGAGATCACACTCCAAATGCCTGTCCCGGTAAATGGTTTTTCGGCATGTAATGTATAATATTTATCAAAAGTGTATATTGTATCAATATTTTTCCCCGCATTGGCAATACTTGTCCTTTTATAGAATGTTATCTGAACCGAACTGCTATCAACGCATAGCCAGTTAGCTTCCTTCCATTGCAATTTATATGTATTTCCCAGTCCCCATGCAGCTGTAGTCGAATCGACTTTTACTGTTGCATTAGGATTAATAATATTTGGAAGGAAGGTTACTGCACCAGGTCCGGAAACTTTAGTCCATGTGCTAAGTCCGACGCTGGGTGTGGCTGCCAGGTGATATGCCGGTCCGCAGATTGAATCGACAGCAATTCCTGCTACAGCTTTGGGAACTTTATAAACAGTTATCTTCCTGGAACCTGTAAGTGTTGCCGGAAGAGCAATACATTTATTGGCATCCTTAAGCGAATCAAGCTTAAAAAGATATACTGCGGATGCCAACAATGGAGTCCTGCTTATCAAAAAAGTGGTATCCGCTGCCTGAATTTTATTGATAGTTGCCTGCACCCCGTTCTCATCATAAATCAACCTCCATTTTGAGGCTCCCGAAAGATGAACTTTTACCGGTACCTGTGAACCACCGCAAACAGTTGTGTCAGTTATTGTTGTCATTGTTCCTGTTGGCAATGGATTTATTCCGATTGTCACAAAGTTTGAAGAATCCGCGCAACAGTCATTTGACCCTGAATAGACGTATCTTTTGTACTGGAAGGGATCCTTAATTGATGAACGGGAATAACTTGCTGATGAACTTTTAATATATCCAGGGATATTTGTCCATCCGGTGTTTGCACTATCCTGCCTCCAGGTGTACCTGTATAAGTTATCACCCCCGGAAGGAGAGCCACTCGAACCAGTAAGCGTTGCAAGAGGACTTCCCTTACAGACCATCTGGTCCGCAGCAATATCTTTGTTTGTTATTAACGGAAGAACTGTGATCTTGATCGTGTTGCTCTTTGAGATACTGGTAGGCGGAGAGACAGGTGAACTTACATTCCTCCTGAACCATGTAGTAACTGCAATACTTCCAGACTGATAGTCTTTTGAAGTTCCGGACGTTGCCACAGAGCTCCAGGTAGAATTATTTAATGAGTAGTACCATTGAAATGCATAATCACCCGGAATATTTGATCCGCCTGAAGGGATAGTACCAAAAAAATTTGCCGGAGACGATCCGTTGCAGACAGTATCCTCAATTGCACCAGAAGTAAATGCTATAGTATTAGATACAATGGTCTTATGAACATTTACAACAACTGTATTGCTTATATCTGAACATGCTGAAGAATTAACAATTCGTCTGAACCATGTTGTATCTGTAAGGGCCGGAGGAGAATAATTAATTAAATTATTTGTACCAGATGCAGAAGACCAGGGCACTGTATTAGTCTTGTACTGCCACAAATAAGTATAAGATCCGCTTCCATTGGTTGGTGTGCTGCCGTTCATAGTTGCCGGAATACTATCATGACCAATTGTCTGGTTTCCGGTAACAGTATTGGTTGTGATTACTGGCCAGTCTGTCAAAAGCTTTGGAGAACTATTATTCACGCATACATCATGTATTCCCGAACGAACAACCCTTCTGAAATACTGGCTGCCCGGAAAATACAAAGAAAGTTCATCCGGGTTATAATTGACTCCGTTACTGACTCCCGATGCAGTTGTCCAGGTTGTGCCATTGGCACTGCTCTGCCAGATAAATCTGTAACTGTTATCCCCACCGGCCAGAGTTGGTGCACTGGTGGCGGTAAGATCAGGGAAAATCATGCCATAACAAATTGACGCAGGCGTGGTCAGTATCGTATTATTCTTAATGGTATCGAGAACAGTGATTTTAACAATTGCTGTCGCATCAACGCATCTTCCGGAGGTAACTGTGCGTCTGTACCATGATGTTGCCAATAATGCCGGAGGAGGAGTATACCCTTCTGTAGTATAAGTATTAATAGGCAAAGTGAATAAGCTGCTATCCAGACTCACCTGCCACTTGAAAGTATAAATACCATTACCATCCTGCAACGGAAACCCTGGTTTGGATACAAATCCGGGAGGATTCTGCGCATAACAGATTGTATCGGATGTGCCTACAATATTATTCTTTATATAAGGCTGAACGATAATTTTCACCCACTTACTTATATCTCTTAAGAAAGTGACATTGTCTTTAACAATTCTTCTGAAAAAGACAGAATCTGC
>PMEC01000206.1:0-245 GCA_003155705.1 Bacteroidales bacterium | reverse complement strand
AGAATTGAACAGGAAGCCATTGAGTACAGCAACAAAGTGGGTCAGACTTTCACCAGCATTTCCATTGCCGCCGAATGGGGCGAGACCCGGTCTAGATCCCACAGAACCATAAGTAACAATTCTGGTAACATTCCCTGGAATAACAATATTATTTATCCAGATAAGTCCACCGCCACCACCGCCACCCTCGCCAAATTGTCCCCCGTTATTTCCTCCGTTTCCTCCTTTTGCAGAAATTGTAATAT
>PMEC01000236.1 GCA_003155705.1 Bacteroidales bacterium | reverse complement strand
GTCGCTCCGCTCCCCAGGCTTGACTCGAACAAGCGACCCTCTGATTAACAGTCAGATGCTCTAACCGACTGAGCTACTGAGGAATTTATTTATCCTTGCTTTTTTTAACGAGCCAAAAATAAGGGCTTTTAATGAATTAAGCAATATCTTTGACTAAAATTTTTGTAAATGAAGAAGATTCTCGGAATAGGCAACGCACTTGTTGATATAGTCACTTATATAGATGATGAAACAATTCTGCAGATGTTTGCACTTCCTAAAGGCAGTATGCAGCTTGTTGATAGTGTAAAATCTGAAATGGTTAAAACCGGAACAGGAAGCTTTGACAAAACACTTGCATCGGGAGGTTCAGCTGCAAATACTATTCATGGTCTTTCATTGCTCGGTGTCCCGACCGGTTTTATTGGTTCCATTGGAAAGGATGAAACCGGCGATTTTTTTGAAAATGATTTAAAAAATGTTGGAGTAAAGACTTATCTTTCACGACGTCAATCTCCGACCGGAACCGCTATTGCATTAATTACATCAGACTCTGAAAGAACTTTTGCCACTCATCTTGGAGCCGCAATTGAACTGAATGCAGCTGATCTCAATGCTTCAGATTTCATCGGATATGATATTCTGTACCTCGAAGGATATCTTATAATCAATAAACCACTTATACTGACCGCCTGTAAACTGGCAAAAGCAAATAATATGAAAATTGCTCTGGATCTTGCCAGTTACAATGTTGTTGAAGCTAAACTTTCCGATTTCAAAGAAATTGTCGAACAATTTGTGGATATTATTTTTGCCAACGAAGAAGAAGCTAAAGCATTTACAGGACTTGATGCCCAGACTGCAGTCTTCAGGCTCTCGGAGCTTTGTGAAACTGCTGTTGTTAAAGTTGGCTCCGAGGGTTCATGGCTTAAGAGGGGAGAGGAGGTCATTAAAATCGGAACTATTCCTGTGACCCTCAAAGACTCCACTGGTGCCGGTGACTTATATGCCTCCGGGTTTTTATATGGTGTCGCCATAAACGATACACTTGAGAATTGCGGCTTATACGGTGCAATTCTTTCAGGGAAAGTTATTGAAATACCAGGGGCAAGACTAGATCATACAAAATGGGATGAGATCAAAATGATGATTGCGGAAACAAAGACTATTGAATAATAATTTCGGATTGCGGATTGCGGATTTTCGATATGTCAATCCGCAATCCGAAATCCAAATTCCGCAATCAATACTTCGGTAAAACCCATCCGTTGTGATATTCGGGCACAATAAATTTGTTTGCAGTTGCAGTTGCGAATTGCTGTTTTGCACTATCCCATGATACTTTTTCTCCGGTCCTGTAGGCAATATTACCCATCTGGGCAACGAGGGCAACATTTCTTCCGATATCGATAGATGCATTAAGTTTCTGCGGAGTATTATTTTTAAGGCAATCAAGGAAATTTTTTACATGAAGATCAAGTCCGACGCCAACATTTTTCTGAACGGGTAGAGCAGCTATTCTCTGTTTCTCGGGTATTACCTCCCACCCGTTACGATCCAGAACAAGTGTTCCGTTCTCACCAATATAAGCCATTCCATGGGCACGTCCGTAGTTGCCGCCACCAATTCCTATTGTGTGCTCCCAGATCATTGTAAAATCCTTGAAATCATAAACTGTGGTCATCGTATCGGGAGTTTCCATTGCATCATCAGGAAATGCATATTTACCTCCGATTGCCATTACAGATAAAGGAACAGCCTTATCCATACCATATAAAATATAATCAATAAGATGGACACCCCAGTCAGTCATCAGTCCGCCGGCATAATCCCAAAACCAGCGAAAAGTGAAATGAAACCTGTTTTTATTAAAAGGACGTTCAGGGGCAGGACCCAGCCACATATGATAATCAACGCCTTCCGGAACCGGAGAATCAGGTACCTTTGGCACTGCTCCTTTCCAATCTACATAAGACCAGGCTTTACATGTGCGGATACGGCCAAGCTTTCCTGTTCTTAGATAATTAATGGCATCTACAAAATGAGGCTGACTCCTTTGCCATTGACCTACCTGGACAATCTTGCCATGTTTTTTCACGGCTTTTTGCATAATGTTGATCTCAGCAATAGAATTTCCGATAGGTTTTTCACAATACGCATGTTTCCCGGCTTCAAGCGAATCAACCAAAATAAGACAATGCCAGTGATCGGGAGTGCCGATAATGGCAACATCAATATCCTTATTTTCAAGCATTTTGCGATAATCTACATATAGCTTCGGCCTTGGGAAACCAAGTTTTGTAAGGTTGTCGGTACGATTATTTAAAACATTGCGATCTATATCGCACATTGCAATACATTCTATTTCAGGGTTTTTCAGGAATGAAGTCAGATCACTGAATCCCTGTCCATTAGCGCCGATAAGGCCCACCCGGACTTTATCATTAGCAGAGACTGGTCTCCTTGATGATGTTAATGCTTCTAATGGTAAAACACTACCTGCAGCCAGAACAGATGCAGTTTGAATGAACTTCCTTCTTGATGATTTCATAATATTTGTTGTAGGTCACTGCGAAATTATAAATAATTGCAAAAGAAGAAATCTTTAATTGTTAAAATTGAATGAAAGAATAGAGACCAAAAGCAAGTTTTATGATTTTTTAACATTAAGACACTTTGTAACAAATGTTACAATCAACAGTTTTAATCCGCCTTCGCGTAAAGCTTCGGCGGACNNCTGGGGTTCATACCATTTGATTATTAATTTTTTACTTTGATCTGAAAACTATATCAGCCAGATCTGCTTTTGAGAAAAACATACCGGCGACTTTCTTTATATCGTCAATAGTAAGTTTTTTCAGAATGTCCTCATAGTTTTTTGGATCATTTACATCTATTCCGGTATAATAATATGAATATAGAGCATTACTCCAGTATGAATTATGCAGCTTGGATTCTTCCCTGTTTTTCAGCAGATTGGTCACTGCTTTATCAAGGTTTTCTTTGGTGGGTCCGACAGTGATTATCTTATCGAGCTCCTTGTAAATAATTGCTTTCAGATCATTGGCTTTTGCAGGATCGCAATCAAACATAATGAGATCTGTGGCTTCCTGAACGGGAAATTTCTGGGACCCGATATTCAATGATACGCCATATGTGCCGCCTGCCTCTTCTCTCACTTTTTCTGTAAAGACGATATCGAGTATTCCCTGAATAACTTTCAGTGTGACATTGTTGAAGGAGGTATATTTAAGTGCTGTGTTATGGCTTATAAAAACGGTTGCTTTAGGAACTGTAAGAGGAATTGACACATCCTTTAAAAATTTTCCTTTGGGAGGCATTACCTTTCTGTCAATCCAGTTTTCTTTTCCGGGGTACCCTTGTATTGAACCGATATACTTTTCAACCATTGGCCTTACAGTGTCCTCAGAAATATTTCCAACGATGAAGAAAGTATAATCAGCAGCATTTCTAAACCTTTCGGTATAAACCTTTTTTACTTTTTCGAAATCGACCAGTTTGAGAAACTCCGGATTCATCACCATGGTTCTCGGGCTATAGTTTGTAAGATAAAGTGAGACTGAATCCTGCATGATCTTTGAAGGATCTTTCGCCATATTTGCAAGGAATGCATCATATCTCGTCATAATTGCATTATGTGCTTCCTTGTCGAATCTTGGTTTTTCGAATCTCAGATAAAGCAGCTGCATCATTGTTTCAAAATCCTTCGGCGTTGAGGATCCGGAGATACCTTCTGTCAACTCACCCAGGTTAATGCCGGCGCTTGCCTTTTTGCCTGACAGCATTTTCTGCAGGGTCACATTATCAAAATCCCCGATCCCATATGTTCCTATAATTGCCGGTAACATGTTTGCCGAGGGAAGTGTATCAAGATTATATAGTGAAGTTCCACCTAAACTATAAGCAGACAGGATTACATTATCCTTTTCAAAATCAACTTTTTTATAAACGACTTTTGCCTTATTTGCGAGGGTCCATTCAACAGCTCCGAACTGTTTCAGCAAAACAGTTTTAATTACCCGTGCCCCCGGAAGGGTTTCGTTAACAAGTGACACCCCAAGTTTTATGTCCTGATAAGCGGCAATATCTGATGATTGAACTTTCCTGATAATATCTTTTACCTCCGATTCTGAAAGGTGTTTGACATTTTTATCATCCGGTCCCATTACAACTATTACACGATTATCTTCGACCATCAAACTTTTGAAAAGAGAAGAGATTTCACCTTCCGTAACTGAGGGTATAATATTTTTTACAAAATCATATTCAAAATCAATTGAAGGAGCAGGCTCTTTGGTAAGGAAATATTCCTGAACACTTTCAATATATGTATCATTGGATATTTTATCCTTCTGTTTAAAATAGTTATCATAGTTTGTAAGAAGATCTGCCTTTGCCCTGTCCAGTTCAGCTTTGGTAAAGCCCGACCTTTTTGCGCGTTCAGCCTCCGTATAAATTGCCTGGAGGGCCAGATCTTCCTGATTTGGTTTCGCAGTTGCTGAGATGTTAAGAACATCATAGCCTCTTACCAGTTCGGAATATCTTATGGCACCTGACACAAACGGTGGATTCCCTTTTTGCAGCAGATCATTAATCCTGGTTCTCATCATTGCATTCATCAGACGGACAAGTATCTGTTCACGGAGATAACCCAGATCCTTATTTGAAGGATCAGTGCCCTTACTAAGGATATAAATATCTACCGATGACTGAGAGGCTTCCTTATCGGTTGCCAGAGCATAAAAAATCTCTTTATGCGGTGGAACTTCAAAAACCGGTCTTGTAAGTGGATTCTCTACTGGCTTCAATTGTGAAAACTGAGCTTTGATCTTCTTTTCCATTTCATTTGGGTCAAAATCTCCCACAACAGCAACAGCCTGTAAATCGGGACGATACCAATCGTGATAGAATTTCCTGATGGTATCATAGCTGAAATTCTTAATAACTTCAAGATCTCCGATGACATCTCTGATTGCATATTTGGAATCCTTCAGCAGAACCGGCAGATATTGTTTACTCATCCTGAAATCTGCATCTCTTCTTGTTCGCCATTCCTCAGTAATAACTGGCCTTTCCGCATCTATTTCCTTTTCATCCAGACTTATAAAATGCGACCAGTCATACATAGCCAGGAGACATGAATCCATTAGTCCGGGAGAATCTACAGGAACATCGCTCAAATTGTAAATTGTCTCATCCTGTCCGGTATAGGCATTTATATTTGTTCCGAAAGCGACACCGTGTTTTTCAAGAGAGCTAATTATCCCTTTTCCTGGGAAATGAAGAGTCCCGTTAAATGCCATATGTTCGAGGAAGTGAGCCAGTCCGTTTTGATTATCATTTTCAAGCAGCGCTCCAACATCCTGAATGAAATAAAAGCTGGCCCGTTTTTCAGGTTCTTTATTATGTCTTATAAAGTAAGTCAATCCATTTTCAAGTTTTCCGGTTTTTATTTCAGGATCCAGCGGCACTTGTCGGATCAGGTCTGTCTGCGCATTTATGCAAACGGTTATCAGTAAGGTAGAAACCAGAATAAGGAGAGTCTTGGCATTTTTCATTTTGATTTTAATTATGTCTGAGTATTAAAAGTACTAATACAGAATTTTTGTATGACAGCAGGTCAAAAATAGGAAACGATTCTTATTAACCCAAATAATGATGGATGTTTTGAAAAGAGACGATTATAGTCTAACCTTTTTAATCGCCAGTTTAAAACAGTTAATAGTTTCATGACCCGACAAATACCATGTCATGGAGAGTCCACTTACAACATTACATGGCAGTATTTATGACAACTGTTCGATTGTCAGATATGCTCTAATTAGTAGAGTTTCTTTTGCCATTCAATTTAAAGCAAGCAGGAGATTCCTCACCCCGATAAATCGGGGTTCGGAATGACAATCTATATTTTTTTAAGTTGGGAGGGTAGCAGAGAGCGGGCGTTTCCCGCTCTCTGCTACCCTCCCCAATGTGACCAAAAAGGAGCTGTCATCCCGAATGAAATGAGGGATCTCCCTCTTCCATTTCAGAGAAATCTTATTTATCTTATTTATGGTCAAAAACATAAGTGTCTAATAATGTTTAAATTATAAAATATTGTCATCAGTAGTGTTAACGAGGAATCTCTCTTTAAGCAGGACTAAAATGCCCGAAAAATAATTTGGTAATCAGTAAACTTCTTTATAAATTGCTTTAAGATATTGATTTTGGGGAAATGTTAAATTCGCTGCATTACTGAAACAAATTGATCATTTAATTTTATAATAACCTGATTAACCAAGAACAATTATTTACTAAAAAATTAAAACGATGAAGAATTCTAAACTTTTATTAATTTCAATTCTCTTAGGATTTGTTTTAATGAGTCTGTCTGCTCAGCAAACAGATCCCGGACAACCGATTCCTATAGATCCAAATATAAAGACGGGTAAGCTTGATAACGGGATTACATATTATATCAAGCAAAACAAAAAACCTGAGAAAAGAATGGAAATGCGTCTTGCCGTAAACGCAGGTTCTATTTGTGAGACAGATGCACAACAGGGATTAGCACATCTTTGTGAGCATATGTGTTTTAATGGAACCAAAAATTTTCCTGGCAATAAAATAGTCACTGTACTTGAGGAGATGGGTATGAAGTTCGGTGCAGATCTTAATGCCTATACCAGCTTTGACGAAACCGTTTATATGCTGAAAGTACCGACTGATAAAACAGAATTAATTAACCAGGGATTCCAGATTATGGAAGACTGGGCGCATCAGGTCAGTATGGAAAGCAGTGAGATTGATAAAGAGCGGGGTGTGGTAACGGAGGAGTGGAGATTGGGGCTTGGTGCCGATGACCGTATGCGACAGAAATACTTCCCGGTTATATTTAAGAATTCAAAATATGCCGAGAGACTTCCGATTGGTAAAGTTGAAATAATAAAAGGGTGCCCATATGATACATTACGCAGTTTTTATAAGACCTGGTACAGGCCCGATCTGATGGCTGTTGTTGTTGTCGGTGATATCGACCCAAAGATTGCCGAAGAAAAGATAAAGGAATATTTCAGCAGAATTCCAAAAGCAGTCAACCCCAGACCGCGTATAGAAACACCTGTCCCCGGCAATAAAGAACCATTAATAAGTGTCGTTACGGATAAAGAAGCTTCAGGGTTCAATGCTTCGATTTTATATAAGCATCCTGCCGAAAAAGATATTTCATATGCCGATTATCGTTCACATTTGATGAAAACGTTGTATTCCATGATGCTGAATAACCGTTTGGAGGAGATAGGACACAAACCGGATGCTCCGTTTTTGGGTGCAGGAGTAGATTATGGCCCTTATATTGGTCGTACAATTGACGTCTATTCATTATCAGTAAGCGCTAAAGAAAACCAGATAGAAAAGAGCCTGGAAGTACTTCTTACCGAGAATGAAAGAGTTCATCAATATGGTTTTACGGCGCCAGAGCTTGATCGGGCGAAAAAAACTCTTCTTTCGATGTACGAAAACATGGCAAAAGAGTCTGATAAAACTCAATCGGCTTCATACGCTGAGGAATTTGTAAGAAATTTTCTTACCCGGGAATGTATTCCGGGAATTCAGAAAGAATTTGAAATAACAAAAGAGTACATGCCAGGTATTACACTGGATGAAATAAATAAGCTGGGCCAAAAATGGATAACTGATGATAATATGATCGGTCTGGTTACTGCACCTGAGAAAGAAGGGGTAAAATTACCAACCGAAAGTCAGATTTTAGATATTATTAAATCAGTCAAAAACAAACAAATAGCCGCATATGCGGATAATGTTTCAGATGCTCCGATTTTGGCAGAGCAGCCAAAGGCAACAAAAGTTGTAAGCAGAATCGACAATAAAGATTTTGGCTTTACCGAACTGACTTTTGGGAATGGAGTACGTATGATATTAAAGCCTACTGATTTTAAAAATGATGAAATCCTTATTTCAGCATATAGCCTTGGAGGAACATCTCTGTATCCGGATAATGACATTCTGTCCGCTACCTTTGCCACCAGTATCATTACTCAAAGCGGATTGGGTGATTTCGATCTCACCGGATTACAGAAAAAACTTTCCGGGAATACTGCTAAACTAAATCCATATATATACGATTTGCGCGAAGGGGTAACCGGTAATTGTTCTCCAAAAGACCTGGAAACAATGTTGCAGCTGAATTATTTGTATTTCACCAAGATCAGAAGGGATGAAAATGCATTCAAGGCTTATATCTCGAGAATGAAAAATACGTATAAGCCAATGCGTGCAGTGCCTCAGATGATTTTTCAGGATACGTTATCAAAGATTATCACTATGAATTCCCCCCGGAATATAGCAATACCCACCGATGCTCAATTCGACCAGATCAACTTAGACAGATCTTTATCCATTTTCAAGGATCGTTTTGCAGATGCAAGTGATTTTACTTATATTCTGGTAGGAAATTTCAAAGTCGATGATATACTTCCGCTACTTGAAAAATATATGGGAGGTCTTCCCGGAATAAAAAGAAAGGAAACCTGGAAAGACGTTACCCCAAAATTTCCTTCAGGATTAATTAATATCAATGTACCAAAGAATTCAGAGCCCCAAAGCACAGTAGTAATGATCTGGAAGGGTGATTTCAACTATACTGATAAGGAGCGGCAGTGCTTTTCAATGCTGATGAATGTACTTTCGATAAAGTGCCGTGAATCTATGCGTGAAGATCAGGGCGGAGTTTATGGTGTTGGTATTAATGGAACGGCACAGAAGTTCCCGAGATCCATGTTTACTGTTTCAGCAAACTGGGGATGTAGTCCTGATAATATTACGAAACTTTCCCAGACAGTATTGGATGAAATGAGTAAAATCAAAAAAGACGGGCCCACGGAAATTGATATGAACAAAGTCAAGGAAACATTAATTAGGGAACGGGAAACCAGAATGAAGGAAAACAGTTTCTGGCTGACTGGTCTTCAGAACTATTACTATGTTGGTGATAAACTCATGTCACTGGATGATTTCAATAAATTTGTAAATTCCATTACACAGGACGATATCAAAGCTGTTGCCAATAAGTATTTAGATTTCAAGCACTATGTACAGGTTGAATTGACTCCGGCTCCGAAATAAAACTTTTGACCCCCTAAATCCCCCAAGTGGGGGACTTTAATAATCAGAATACCTTTCAGCCCCCCATCTGCCTGCCTGCCGGTAGACAGGGAGGGTGGGAGGTAAATCTTAAAATAAACCGTGCAGTTCGGCATTTATTTTATCAATAACTTCACTGAGGTGATCTTTATTATTCGGGAAGTTATAATGGTCGGCTTCAACAATAAGCAATTTACCCAGGTTATAAGATTCGATCCATGCTTCATATCTTTCATTTAGTCTTTTAAGGTAATCAATCCTGATTGAGCTCTCATATTCGCGCCCGCGTTTCTGGATCTGGTTAACAAGCGTCGGAACAGATGCCCTGAGATACAGAAGAAGATCGGGCGGCTGAACCAGTGAACTCATGAGTTTGAAAAGAATAAAATAATTATCAAAGTCCCGTGTAGACATTAAGCCCATGGAGTGAAGATTCGGGGCAAAAATATATGCATCCTCATAAATGGTTCTGTCCTGAACAATTGTTTTTTCAGATTTCCTGATTTCGAGTATCTGGCTGAAGCGGGAATTGAGAAAATAGATCTGCAGATTAAATGACCACCGCTGCATATCCTCGTAAAAATCATTCAGATATGGATTATCATCAACATCTTCATAATGTGGTACCCATCCGTACTGTTTTGCCAGCAATCCTGCAAGCGTTGTTTTTCCCGATCCGATATTTCCGGCAATTGCTATATGCATATATAAAAGTTTTTATTTATAGATTATAAAATTACGAAAATAAACAATCTTAAGCCAGAAGTCTGAAGTCCGAAATCCGAAGTTTTATATTAACCGGACCATGAGGTTTTCAGATTTAACTATAATTATTTCAATTTTCCTTTCAACTTCTGACTCCCGTCTCCCGACTTCCGGCAATAATAATTTAAATGCTGATTCATTACAAAACTAATAAAATAAGCTAATATATTATAGAATAGAGCCCACAGATTCTTTATCTTTTTATTCCCATTATAACATAAAGATCTTCAATGTATTCCCGGGTATTGGACAGTCGCGGAACTTTATTTTGCCCGCCAAGTTTATTCTTTTCTCTAAGCCATTTATAAAAGGTGCCCCCTGGTGCTGCCCTGACCACAGGTTTGACCAGGTTCAGATCTTTGAACCGTTTGGCTTCATAGTCGGAATTCAAAGACTTTAGTGCTTCATCGAGAAGCTCGGTGAAGTGTGTCAGCGAGGCAGGTTCTTTTTCAAATTCGATGATCCATTCATGAGATCCTTTTGAATCAGCTTCAATAAAAACCGGACCTGCGGTATATTCTGCTATTAATGCTCCCGTGGCCTTGCAGGCAGATTCAAGAGCCTTTTCAGCATTATCAGAAATTACCTCTTCACCAAAAGCATTAATGAACTGTTTCGTTCTTCCGGAGATTCTGAACTTATGTGGATTCAGGTTTGTAAATACAATTGTATCACCGATCATGTACCTCCATAAGCCAC
This sequence comes from Bacteroidales bacterium, assembly GCA_003155705.1. GTDB lineage: Bacteria > Bacteroidota > Bacteroidia > Bacteroidales > VadinHA17 > LD21. The sequence continues at coordinate 13,771 of PMEC01000236.1, read as the reverse complement.
TGTTTGTCGAGATAACAATGGCATAATTTACACCAGTTGCTACTTCTCCGATGGTAAACACGGGAGGAGAATCAGAATCTGTTTTATCTGCCGGAATGAATTCATAAAAAACTCCAAGATCTAGCATGAGCAGCATATCATTTATTGAAAGATCATCCTGTAGTCCAAAAAAACCCTCCGATGCATTGTAGGATTCCATATAATTCATCCCGTCTCCNNACCTCAAGGTTTGGCCAGATTTCACGAAGATTCTTTTTCCCTGTAAATGCCAGTATTTGTTTTATGAGAACAAGATACCATGAAGGTACTCCTGAGATATTTGTAACATTTTCATTTACAGTCAGTTTTGTGATCTGATTCAGCTTTTCTTCAAAATCTTCAAGCAGAGCTATTTTTGTTTTTGGAGTCCTTATGAGATCGACCCAGAATGGAGCATTTTCAATGAGTATTGCGGAGAGATCTCCATAGAGTGAATCATTACTGAAACTGTTTATCCTGTGGCTGCCTCCGAGAACAAGACTTTTGCCTTTGAAGATTTTTGTTTCAGGTTTATTATGGGTATAAACCACAAGAATATCCCTGGCTCCCCTGTAATGACAATCCTCCAGCGATTCCCGGCTGACCGGGATAAATTTGCTCTTTGCACTTGTAGTCCCTGAAGACTTTGCAAACCACTTTATCTCGCCGGGCCATAATAAATCGCACTCCCCATTCCGGAGTCTTTCAACATATGGAATTATTTCCTCATAAGTTTGAACAGGTATCCTGTTCTGAAAATCAATTATTGAAGATATTGAGGAGAAGTCGAATTTTTTCCCCCACTCAGTTTTGGAAGCTTTGGTAAGCAGTCCGAAAAGAACCTCTTTCTGGGTCTCCTCCGGAAATTTTTTAAACAGGTCAATTTGACTTATTCGTTTGTTATTCAGCCAATTAACTATTGAGGGGATTATTGCCATTTTTATTCAGATAGAATCAATGTTTAAATATAGATAAAAAAGACATTCAGAAAAACTACTAAAACTTGCTTAGGGCTTTGTTTCATTTAAATCAATTCAGTTATTTTTTGCAGAGATTCCTCACTTCTCCGCCTGTTTTGCTTTGTCAAAGCAATTACTTGATTACTATGCAGGCGGATAAGTTCGGAATGACACCTATCTTTTGGGAGGGTGGGAAGGGAGAGCGGGCATCGCCCGCTCTCCCTTCCCCAGTTCCCTGACAATGCCCTGTCATTCCGAGCCTAAGCGAGGAATCTCATTATCTCAAAGTAGAATAGATATATTCAGGCCCCAGACAAACCTATTCATCAGAAAATCTTTGATTTAATTTTTCTTTCTTATGTCAGCTGAANNTCAAGAACTTCATTACGTTTTGATCCGGAGAGTGAAATATTGTCAATTTTATCCCATGATGTCACAAGGAATTTTGCAATAATATCAGATATTTCCGCTGAAGTATAATTTCCATGAATAGGTGGTAATTGAACAAATTTTCCGTTGATCATATCAAAAAAAACATTTTCAGGGTCATCNNAAAATGGTCATGGCATTCATCAAAAAAAATAACTGAATCATGAATATAATCGAATAATTCTGTATGTGGGCTTTCCTCCTTCAGGACTGAAGTAAGAACTTCACCCAGAAAAATGGCTATACAGCTTTTCCTTATATTATTATTAATGTCTGTTGGCGAATAAGAGACTGAAAATTCTTTCAGAATCTGCATTTCACGTGATTCTTTGTAATAAATTACCAGTTCAAGGATAGAAAGCGGCTGGAAATGAACATTATGTCTGCCTGCTTTTTTGTTTCTCATTCCTTTAATAAGAAAGGATAACCGCCCGAATTTTCTGGTGTAACATTGTACAACTATTCCTGTATCAGTGTATTTCAACTGATGTAGGATTATTGCTCCTGTTTTCTCAATCATATTGGAGAAAGATATTTTTCAAATTTAGGATTATTGGAATTTGTAAACTACTTCATTCCTGATTTTCTTCGTCTACCCCTCACCCTAAAGGGAGCGAAGAAAATCAGTTTCTCCCTTTAGGGATGGGGTAAAAAACTGATTTTCAAGCGATTTTTTATCTTAAAACCGGTAACATAATTATTATCTGAATTTCGTATATTTACTGATCAACTTCAAAGAAATGATCGCTATTAACAACGATGAACTTGTAAAACGAATATCCAGGCTTGTCAAACAGAACCAGGATCTTGAAGAACAATTAAAGAAACTGAAGAAAATAAATGATAAGCTAACCGCGGATATTGAAAAATACAAGTCTCTCAGCGAAAAACTACCGGCCGATTATTCAAAAGAGGAAAGGGAAAGATCGTTGAAATTTAATATGACGACTGTCCTTTTCGCTGACATTCATGGATTTTCAAAACTTGTTGAGGGNNATTGAGAAAATCAAAACTATCGGCGATACATATATGTGTGCAGGGGGAATTCCTGTTAAGAATATAACAAACCCGATAGATATTGTAATGGCTGCCATTGAAATGCGCAACTTCCTCGAGAAATATGAATTGCAAAAACGCGGGCTGGAAAATCGCATCTGGGAATTAAAAATCGGCATTCACACCGGACCTGTAACTGCCTCAATAACAGGAAAGAAAAAGATCAATTATGATATTAAGGGTGATACTGTAAATACGGCCAGCCGTGTCGAAGCTGTATCTGATAACGGTATTATCCTTATTTCCGTAATGACCTATGAGCTGATAAAAGAATTCTTCGATTGTGAGTATTTTGGAAAACTGCCTGTAAAGTACAAGGGTGATTTGCAGATGTATAAAGTCATGGGGCTAAAAGCCGAGTTTTCAGAAAACGAAGACAGACAGACACCTAATGCTGCCTTCAGGATTAAATTCGGACTTATACAATTTACGGATATTCAGGAAATAATCCTTGACAAACTTGAAAAAGAGCTTCCTGATTATCTGTTTTATCATAATGTTAAGCACACGGTCGATGTTGTTACTGAAGTTGAGCTCATTGGCTGGGGTGAGGGATGCAGCGATGAGGAGATATTGTTACTTAAAACGGCCGGGTTATTTCACGATGCCGGTCATATCGTTGCCTATGACAACCATGAATTTTACGGAACTGAAATGGCAAGGGAAATACTGCCAAAATACAATTATACCCAGAAGCAGATAGATTGTATATGCGAAATAATAATGGCAACAAAGCTGCCTCCAAGGCCAAACGGTCTTCTTGAGGAAATTATTTGTGACTCGGATCTCGATTACCTGGGGAGAAGTGATTTTATCCCGGTATCCAACACATTATATGAAGAGTTAAAGGCACAAAACAAAATAGGAGCGCTTAATGACTGGAATAAAATACAGGTTAAATTTATTACTGGACATCAGTATTTTACGAATACAGCCAGAAGCCTGAGGGAAGTGAACAAACAGCTTCAGATAGAGAGAATACAAAGTTTGATCACTTAATAATCAATTACTTTATTACAAGCATCTTTGTTACAAAAGAGGCAGTGCCATCAGAGCTGGCACAAAACACAATATAAACACCTGTAGAAACTCTTTCCCCGTTATACGTTTTCAGGTTCCAGGTAGCCTGACCGCCGTCTGATACAGTTTCATATACCAGATTTCCGCTTACATCTGTTATTTTAATCCTGGACTCTCTCATAAGTCCGGTTATAGTAACATTTCCGGTAAAGTTTGATCTCACCGGGTTAGGAAAAGTATAAACATTTTTAAACTCCGCTGCTCCGGTTGTTGCATCGCCTCTTAGTGAAATGATTCCGTTGGCTGTTCCAAACCAAACCTCACCGGACTTATCATCAATAGCAAGGCTGACAATGGAACTTGAATATAATGGACTATTTTCTTCAGTGTAATTAGCCAGTTTTACCGTGCCATCAGGTGAAAGAAGGTAAGCGCCTGAGCTGAATGTACCGAACCATTTTCTGTTGGCACCATCAACTGCAATTGAAGTTATAATTTCTGATTTAAGCAGGTAATCACCTAATCCGGTTCCATCATTCCGGGGAATTATCACACGGGTAGCTCTCGGATCTCCATTAAATATCTGGTTAGCATTATAATAAACGGCCGGACCCTGATCAGTTCCTACCCAAATGTTTCCATCAAGATCTTCAGCTATTGAATAGACATTCGAAATGACATTTCCTTCATTATCCTTNNGATCCAGGTGCTGTCAGGTTTTAGTACTTTTATGCTTCCGGGAACACCGGTCTGAGTTATCCAGATATTGCGTGAATTGTCCATTGCAAGTCCGCAAATTCTTGAATATGGCGCACCTGGAATTATTGTCTTAAGCGGAGAATTTGAATCGTCATATTTGTGAATCAGCGTATAGTTTTGATATTCAAGTAATCCGCCACCCCAGGTTGATACGTAATAATGATTATTGTCTTTCGGGTCGACTAAAACCCTCATTGCATCTATAACGGAATATAAGATCTCCGAATGCCAGGTATCTTTATCACAAATGAATAATTGCAATGGTCTGCCCTGATTGTTCCAGGCATTGTCAACTGCACCGCCGGTAATAAATGTTTTTTGGTTATTTATTGTAATATAGATGACATTGTTTGTAAGCGGCCCGGGAAGGACTAAATTTCCGAATGTCGACATATTTATTCCTCTGATCAAGCCTTTACTGATATCTGCAATCCATATGTTGGTTCCGTCAATAACAGCCTGATTGATATCAGTTGCTCCCGCCTTATCAGCAGTGATAGTCTGAGAAAGCTGGCCAGCCGCATTGTAGATACTTATCATTTTTTGCGAGGTGATTGTAAATCCTCCCTGATAAGAATCAAAAGATCTGTTGTATAAATCTGTCGTATATGAAAAGAGAGAGGCATTGTTATTATCTACCAAAAAAACGGAATCACCTGCAGAATACTGTTCAGATCTGTTAACGTAAACTTTTGTACCTGAAACCACTATCGCATTATAAGAGCCGGAAGAGCCATGGAGTGATTTTATCAGATTCCAGTTACCATAATATGAAAGTCCTGAACCAGGCAGATCAGCATAATAAACACCAGAACTGGTAGCAGCATAAATTTTGCTGTTTCCCGTCGAAATATCATAAACAGTTACAGTCTCTCCTCCACTGCCCGGTTTCCAGGTATCATATATTTCATGTTTCACGATATCTATCACGATAATTCCGAAACTGCCAGCCAGATAAGCATATTTACCGTTTGTCTTTATTCTGTAGATCTCTTTTTCCCCGGGTATATATTTTCTCTTAATATCTGGTATATTGTACACGATATTATCTTTCACCAGGTCAATATTTGTACTGTTATAGGCAATAACAAGTGTGTTATATTCAGGTGAATAGGCAATAGAGCTGATTCCTGCCTCCGATAACCCCTGAACACGGGTAAGCTTATTCAGTTCATCGAACTGTTTGTTATATATTATAATTGCAGTTCCGGTGGATGCATATATCGCATTTTGTCCAATGGCGATATTTCTTGCAGAATTATAAGAAAGATGGTCTGTCCAGGTTCCAACAGGAGCCTGCCCTGACAATGAGACCATTATTGTTGAAAATAAAATTATAAAAAGAAATCTTGTCATGAAAAATAAACAGCTAATTTATCGCTTTATTGTCAGCCACATGGTTTTGGGACAAAAACAATTTCAGTTTTTCAAAAGCCAGAGCCCGGTGCGAGATATTGTTCTTCTCACTCAGTGACATCTCAGCAAAGGTCAATTGTTTTCCGTCGGGTACAAAAATCGGATCATAACCAAATCCTCCGGTTCCTCTTTTTTCGTCAATTATTTTACCAGAAACTATTCCCTCAAAGAAGTATTCGGAACCATCGAGTATAAGTGCAATAACAGTTCTGAATTTCGCTGACCGGTTAGTTTTCCCCTTCATAAGTTTAAGAACCTTTTCTGTATTGGCGTTGAAATCTTTATGGACTCCGGCAAATCTAGCTGAATGGACGCCAGGACTGCCACCAAGTGCTTCGATTTCCAATCCTGTATCATCTGCAAATGCATTCATTCCGGTTGCCTTATGAATATACCTTGCTTTGAATATTGCATTTCCTTCAAGTGTCGGGAAATCTTCGGGTATTTCCTCTTTAATATTTACATCTTTCAGATTTAGCAGAGTAAAGCTGTCTCCCAGAAGATCGCCTATCTCCATCAGTTTATGTTGGTTATTTGTAGCAAAAACTATTTTCATTTCAATATCCGGTAATTTAAAAGTAAAAATACTCAAAAATGAGCTTTCCTTTTGACCTGATTCTATTAAGTATTACATTTGGATTGATTTAAGCATTTGTTTTTTATGCTTGGTTTTTTTAAAAGAGCTCTTCTTTCTATTGTTATTGCTTTCCTGGCGATGAATCAATCAGGATCATGTGCATTTTCATNNAGACTCAGACATAGTGATAATAATATAGCATTTGAGATACGGTCAGATCGTCCTCTGGAATATCAATTCATGCTGAAGGGATACAGTGATCAATGGAGTTTATGGCAGAAACATAATTATAAAGAATATACAAATTTATCTTCCGGACATTACAGTTTCATTGCAAGGTATAGAGACACCGATCAGATAATACAATCCTTAAGACCGGTTTTGTTCACCGTTTTGCCCCAATGGCACCTCTCTTCCCCGGCAATTACGATGTACTTCATTCTTATCATTATTATCATCTGGGCTTCATATGATCAGCTAAACTTCAGATTTGCCCGCAAGCAGTATATGCTTGAACAGATTATTAATAACAGGACAGAGGATCTTATAAAAGAGAAGGAAAAAACTGAAACTCTTTTGTCAAATGTATTGCCTAAGAATACAGCAGATGAATTAATGGCAAAGGGAAAAGCAACAAAGATCAAATACAATTTTGTCACTGTTCTGTTCTCAGACATTCAGGGGTTTACCAAAATAGCTGAAGAGACTAATCCAGAAGTCCTGATCGACGAACTGGATAAATTCTTTTTTTATTTTGACTCGGTTGTTGAAAAATACGGGATTGAAAAAATCAAGACCATAGGTGATGCATACATGTGCGCGGGAGGAATTCCGGAAAGAAACAGAACCAATCCTGTGGAGGTTATCCTTGCTGCACTTGAAATGCAACAATATATGGCAAAAATGAAAAACACCTCAGAGATTGAAGGAATGAAATTCTGGGATATCAGGATCGGGATTCATACCGGTACTGTTGTGGCAGGGGTTGTCGGCCAGAAAAAACTTTCTTACGATATCTGGGGCGATACTGTTAATACTGCCAGCAGGATGGAATCTTCAGGGGATGCCGGGAAAATTAATATCTCGGGTACAACTTATGAATTTGTGAAAGACTTTTTTGTTTGTGAGCACAGAGGTAAAATGCCCGTCAAATATAAGGGCGAACTTGATATGTATTTTGTGAACGGAATAGTTGATAATCTTAAAGATGAGCATAATGGTCCAAATCATAAGTTCATTCTTAAGATGCAGCTTATCAAACTTCAGGACATAGAAGAATATGTCAGTAAAATGTTTGATGATGAAGCTCCTCCCAACCTTTATTTTCATAATTCATCTTTTGCAAAAAATGTTGGTAACCAGGTAGATCTGTTATCAAATGCCGAAAAACTGAGTGAGGAGGAATATATTAATCTCAGATTAGCAACTATTTTTTTGTTCACCGGATTTATTTCCGATTATGACAGGCCGATGGAAGGATCGTGCCAGATTGCCGAAGAAATTTTGCCAAAATTTGGCTTTTCTAAAGATAATGTTGATGCTGCCAAAAGTATAATAATTAATTCTTTCAACGAAAAAACGGAAACAATCCCGGACAGTATTCTTCATGATGCCAGATATGATTATTTCGGGAGAGTTGACTTTATTAAACTTACAGAAAAACTTCTTAAAGAAGAGACTGAATATGGGAAGGTAGGGGACAGCAAAACATGGATGCAGAATCAGAAAAAGGTGCTATCAGAGTATGAATTCATTACATCAACAGCAAAACTTTTAAAAAGTGTTTCTGTTAAGGATCAGGTTACCGCTCTGGATACATTTATAAAAGAACAGAAATGATAACAAAAAATCATTTGATCATTTCTTTTATTAATGTACTTTTGACCGCGATTTAACAATTGTTTTATGGAAACAATAGACTGGAAAAATCTTCCCTTTGGATATATTAAAACAGATTACAACTTAAGGTCTGTTTTTAAGAACGGTAAATGGGGTGACATTGAAGTATCTTCCTCGGAATACATTGATATTCATATTGCGGCAACGGGGCTTCATTATGGGCAGGAGGCTTTTGAAGGACTTAAGGCATATATGGGGAAAGATGGTAAAATCAGACTCTTCCGCTGGGAGGAAAATGCAAAAAGAATGATCTCGTCAGCCAATGGAGTTGTGATGGAACCTTTTCCGGTTGAGATGTTTAAAGAGGCATTATTCAGGGTAATTCAACTTAATAAAAAATATGTACCACCTTACGGTTCAGGGGCAACACTTTATGTAAGGCCGGTTCTATATGGAAGCGGAGCAGAAGTTGGTGTTAAGCCAGGTTCGGAATATACTTTTATTATATTTGTTACACCGGTGGGTCCCTATTTCAAGGGAGGTGTTGTTCCTGTAAATATGATTATAAGCCGGGATGTAGACAGGGCGGCCCCAATGGGAACAGGAACCTTTAAAGTAGGAGGAAACTATGCCGCAAGCATGAGAGCTATTGTTGCTGCCAGAAAAGGAGGATACTCCAACACATTATTCCTCGATGCAAAAGAAAAAAAATATATTGATGAATGTGGTCCGGCAAATTTCTTTGGAATAAAAAACAATACATATATTACTCCAAAATCAGAATCAATTTTGAACTCAATAACGAATATGAGTCTGATTGAAATTGCTGAGAGTATGGGTATGAAAACTGAAAGAAGAATGATTCCTGTTTCTGAATTGGCCTCATTTGAAGAAGNNATGAAACTGTACAATAAACTCATTTCAATTCAGTATGGCGATGAAGCTGATGAATTCGGCTGGATTACAATAGTAGAATAAGATAAAAGATCAAAGACAAAAGATAAAAGTAAGAAGATAAACGTACGTGGATGTATTGATACTCCTCTTTTTGCCGGCTGACGGAGTGAGAGGATCAATGGGGAAAGTTCATGAAGAAAGTTAAGAAGCTGTGAAGAAGAGAGAAAACGGATTATCAAAAGCCAGGTTAAGAAGTTCCTATCTTACACTGATTGTAAGCATTTCTCTGGTTCTTTTTCTCCTGGGTGTTCTTGGAATAGTAATAATCAATGCACGGGGATTGTCAGATTATTTTAAAGAAAGCCTCTCTTTTTCCATAATGCTTAATGAGGATGCAAAAGAAGCAGATATAAGAATGCTGCAAAAGGACATGGATGCCAAATCCTATGTCAAATCCACCGAATATGTCTCTAAAGATGAGGCAGCAGCCAAACTTAAAAATGACCTTGGTGAGGATTTTGTCAACTTTTTGGGATACAATCCGCTGAGTCCTACAATCGATGTCTATCTCCATGCACAATATACCAGCCCTGACAGCGTTTCCAAAATTGAAAAATATGTAAGACAATATACCTTTGTGAAAGAAGTGTATTATCAGGAGTCGCTTTTATATTTAATAAATGAAAATGTAAAAAAGATCAGCCTCTTTATTCTGATTGTCAGTCTTTTCCTTTTCCTTGTAGCTTTAACTATTATTAATAACACAATAAGACTATCTGTCTATTCTAAAAGATTTCTTATCAGGACCATGCAGCTGGTAGGTGCCACTAAATCTTTTATCCGCAAGCCTTTTCTTGTTAAGAGTGTTTTTCACGGTCTTATTGCAGGACTGATTGCAATAACATTGTTATTAGGACTTCTTTACCTGGTAGAAAAAGAATTCTTTCTTCTGTTTACATTTCAGGACACTAATTTGCTTTTTCTTCTCGGTGCGGCAATCATTCTTACGGGAATAATCATTAATGTTGTTTCAACGTTTTTTTCAGTAAACAGATATTTAGGTATTTCAGACGATAAACTTTATTATTGAATAAATCATGAGTACAAAAAACGACGGTAACGAAAAGAAAAATTTTGCCCTTGGCCCTGAGAATTATAAGCTTCTGGCAATCGGTTTTGTAATAATAGTCATCGGATTTTTATTGATGACCGGAGGAAAATCAGGCAGTCCGGATAAATTCAGCGGAAACATTTTCAGTTTCAGAAGAATTACTCTTGCTCCAATCGTTGTACTTGCAGGATTTATTTTCGAAATATGGGCTATTATGAAAAGGCCAAAAGAATAATAAGCTCTTTTCAGACAGAATTTTATAATCGATCCTGCATCAACTTCAGAGATAACATTATCAGATCAAATATTATCTAAACTATGCACATATTTCATGCTATTATTTTAGCTATTGTTGAAGGAATAACTGAATTTTTGCCTGTTTCTTCAACTGGTCATATGATTATAACACAAAAACTACTAGGTATCGAACCTGACAGTTTTGTTAAGCTTTTCACTGTAAATATTCAGTTTGGCGCTATTTTATCAGTTATTGTTTTATATTGGAAAAGATTTTTTCANNTTGATTTTTATGTAAAATTGTTTATAGCTTTTTTACCAGCCGCCATCATGGGTTTCCTCTTTAGCGGATATATTGATAAAATGTTAGAGAGTGTGATGGTTGTCGCTATTTCGCTTGTTGCCGGAGGTATTATTCTGCTTTTTGTTGATTCGTGGTTTAATAAACCTTCCGAAAATCAACAAATATCCTTCCCAAAAGCCCTTATAATCGGTATGTTTCAGGTAATAGCAATGATACCGGGTGTTTCAAGGTCTGCTGCAACAATTATCGGAGGATTGACACAAAAATTAAGCCGCAAAAATGCTACGGAATTTTCATTTTTTCTGGCAGTCCCGACAATGTTTGCAGCATCAGCATATGAAATGCTGAAATTGTATAAATCGATACAGCCACAGCACATAAATTTATTAATAATCGGGAATATAGTTTCTTTTTTGGTAGCTATGCTTGCGATAAAAGGGTTTATATCTTTTCTTACAAGGCATGGATTTAAAATTTTTGGTTATTACAGGATAATTGTAGGCGTAATTATATTGATACTTCTGGCAACAGGCACTGATTTAAATATAGTACGATGAATTTTCTGGAAGGAGAAGTATTATTATTTGACAAGCCTTTATACTGGACTTCCTTTGACCTGGTAAATAAAATCAGGATCATGATAAGATCAAATCTTGGTATAAAAAAAATCAAGGTAGGTCATGCTGGAACTCTAGACCCTTTGGCAACTGGGTTAATGATAATCTGCACCGGAAAGTTCACAAAAAGAATAGAAGAATTCAGTAATCTTGATAAGGAATACATTGCCACTATTCATCTGGGTGAAACAACTCCTTCTTTTGATCTTGAGACAGACCCGGATGGAAAGTATCCGACTGAACACATAACTTTTGAAATAGTTCAGAAAGTACTTAACGATTTTTTGGGTGAGCAGGAGCAACTGCCTCCGATCTATTCGGCAAAGTTTATTGATGGAAAGCGAGCCTATGAATATGCGAGACAAGGTATTGCCAGGAAGCTTGAGCCAGTCAGAATTTTTTTCAGGGAGATTGAACTTATTGACTTTCGATTACCGGATGTCAGGGTCAGGCTTGCATGCAGTAAAGGAACATATATCAGGTCATTTGCAAGAGACTTTGGCAAAGCGCTAGGAAGTGGTGCTTATCTCTCTTCTCTTCAAAGGAGTTCAATAGGAGCCTATAGGTTAAAAGAATCAATGGATGTGGAAAAATTTCAACTAATTTTGCAACAAATGCAACAAACCTGATGTTTCCACGTATAAAGGGTTCGTTTAAATTGAAATAAATCAGTTACAGATTATGAAATTATCACAATTCAGGTACACTCTTCCACCGGAGCTTATAGCGTTATATCCATCTGAAAACAGGGATGAATCGAGGTTATTAATAGTGAACAGGAAAACAGGAGCTTTCGAACATAAAATTTTCAAGGATATTACAGAATATTTCAGAGAGCATGATGTTCTGGTATTTAATAATACAAAAGTATTTCCGGCCAGATTATATGGTAATAAGGAAAAAACGGGAGCTGAGATAGAGGTTTTTCTTCTGCGTGAATTAAACCGTGAGCAGCGGTTATGGGATGTTTTGGTTGATCCCGCCAGAAAGATAAGGATCGGAAATAAGTTGTATTTTGGCGAGGATGATCTTTTAGTAGCTGAAGTAATCGACAATACAACTTCGAGGGGAAGAACCCTAAGGTTCCTTTTTGATGGTACATATGAAGAGTTTAAACAGACACTGTACAGTTTAGGAGAAACCCCGCTTCCAAAGTTCATAAACAGAAAGGTTGAGCCTGAAGATAATGAAAGATATCAGACAATTTTTGCCAAACATGAAGGGGCTGTTGCAGCGCCTACCGCAGGCCTGCATTTTAGTCGTGAATTACTGAAAAAACTGGAGATTATAGGTGTAAATTTTGCAGAAATTACATTGCATGTCGGACTTGGCAATTTCAGAAGTGTTGATGTTGAAGACCTGACTAAACATAAGGTTGATTCTGAGAGGATCAGGATCACAGATGATGCTGTTGAAATTGTAAATAAGGCAAAGGATGAAAGAAATAGAATATGTGCTGTCGGAACGACTGTGGTCAGAACACTTGAAAGCTCAGTTTCCACTAACGGATATTTAAAGCCATTTGATGGCTGGACGAACAAATTCATTTTTCCGCCATATGACTTTAAAGTACCTGACATGATGATCAGTAATTTTCATCTTCCTTATTCTACATTGTTGATGATGGTTTCCGCATTTGCGGGTTATGACCTACTTTTTGAGGCTTATAAAACAGCGGTTAAGGAAAAGTACAGGTTCGGGACTTATGGTGATGCAATGATAGTGATATAGGAAGAATTAGTTTTGTTGTCCGTCGCTTTGCTCCGTCTTGTTGTCCGTTGCTTTGCGACCTCTTTTTTGTTTCAATGTCCGTCAAATTTTCTTTTATAAATCATGCTTCAGTTTGTCAGTATTATGACAGTTGAAGTTGCAGGGTCAGACGGTTAAGTTCATATGTTGCTTCCCGGCAATTTTTTTAGAAACGAAACTGTTATCAAAGGATTTCTTTCATTAATCAAAAAAAATCGAACACTTTTAAAATATATATTATCTTTAAATCTATTATTTCAGGCTAGCAGAATGCAACCATGAAGATTATTGGTTAGTCTTGAAATAGGAATAAATTTTTGTACGTTTTTATTGGAAAAACGGACAAAAAAATAGGTTAAAAATATTGATCGGCTTTAAAAAAAAAAGAATTAAGGCCGGACGATCTTTTTTTTGCTTTATATGATAGAAGAGAAAATATTAACAAAAGGCACTTTTAGCCGCTACGAATGAAAAACCGCATATTAAGATACATGCACAACATAGTAATCAGGAGGTATAGTATGAAAACGACACGAAACTCATCAGCAGGAAAGCGAAGAATTATCGCACCTTCAGGAATCGTTTTGTTTATTGTGATTCTCTTTGGGATCATCGGTGGCCAAAAAACATTTGGCCAGGGAGTGGGGATCAGTGAAAGTTCTATAACGCCAGACACCTGGTCGATCTTAGAGCTCAGGTCCAGTTTAAGAGGGTTCCTGGCTCCAAGGATGAACACTGCTGACCGAATAACTCTGGGAAGCAAACCGCCAGCTGCAGGAATGT
>PMEC01000152.1 GCA_003155705.1 Bacteroidales bacterium | reverse complement strand
CTTTTATAATATTTTATTTGTTCTAATTATCCTTCACATAACGATATGAATCATTTTTACATAGAAATATCATATTCGTAACCCGGGATAAGACTTGCCATTTTAGCTGTTCAGACAATCCTCAACCGGTTTTCCCTCCAGTAAATTAAACAGGTTTAGAGCAGCCCTTTTCTGTAATTCCAGGATTGATCTGTCTGAATACCAGGCATAATGTCCGGTACAGATTGTACGCGGGTGGTTAATCAACTCATTCTGTCTTGTTGTTACAGGCTCATCTTCAAAAACATCCAGCCCTGCACTATGAATATTTCGAGAATTTAGTGCATCGAGCAATGCTTTTTCATCTATCACCTCACCACGTGCTGTGTTTATCAAAACCGGTTTTCTGTTCATCATTGAAAATGCTTTTTGATCAATAAGGTGAGTTGTTTCCTCATTGAGTGTACAATGAAGGCTGATTATATCCGATTTTTTAAGTAATTCATCAAGTTCCACCTGTAGTGCGGACAATTGTTGAAAGTAACTTGAAGATTTATAAGGATCACATGCAAGAATCGTCTTAAACAACGGCAATGTTTTCTTACATAACTGACTGCCTATCCTACCCAACCCTATAATTCCAAGAGTTTTATCATGTAACTCAAAAACATCTGTTGAAGGAGGTGAAGCGTAGTTTTGTGTTATTTGCGATTTGACATCCCACATTGCACGAATACATGTAAACATTAAAGCCAGTGCATGGTCCGAAACTGCATGATCGGCATATCCCCGGACATTAGCAACCCGGATACCATGTTTTGTACAGGCATTAATATCTACATTATCATATCCTACTCCATAACGCACGATAGCTTTCAGCTTTTTTAGTCCGGACAGGAAATTTTCATCGATTTTTGTATGCCTGACAAGGATGCCAGCAGCATTTTCGCCAAATCTTTTCTTTTCTGCCGGGTCACCTTTGTAAGCAGGATATATCTTAAGGGAATATCTGTTTCCTTTAAAAAGTTCTTCTTCAAAGGCATATGATTTATAACCTGAATCCAGAATCACAATCTCCATGATTAATTTATTCAAGAGATTATCAGATTAAAACAATCAATCAAAATCAATAATACTTATAAACTCATTTACTCTATATCTGCAACAGATCTTCAATATAGTGAAATTCAATGAGATTGATTTTTATTGAACAGTTTTAATATATAGTTTCAAGAGCTTGTCAGCGTTCAGTCTGACCAGCTTTTTCAATAGAGGTACCTTTTGGCTCAGCCTTCTTCTCTTCCTCAGGATCATATTTTGAGGCTTTCTTAAACTCTTTAATACCCTGTCCGAGTCCTTTCATCAGTTCAGGAATCTTACGTCCGCCAAAAAGAAGTACCACTACCAACAAAATCAGAAGTATTTCTGAAAAACCTATGTCTCCCATTTCCTTTAGTTTTAAAATTTATGCAAAATTATAAATTGTCAAATGATAACCAAGACAATATTCATAATATAAAATGTTGCACAAATTAAGACCGTATGTCAAGTTTAAATTTGATAACTTTAAGCCGGTTAATTTTAAAACACTGGAACAAAAATTAAAATGGAAATAAAAATGAAAAACAAAATAATCAAACTATTAGGATTAATCTTGTTTTGCATTGAGCTAACCGGTTGTAAAACAAATTCACTGAAAGATGTTGACGGCAATGTTTACAAAACTGTTACCATCGGTACACAGGTTTGGATGGCTGAAAACCTGAAAACCACAAAATATAATGATGGGACAGCCATACCATTGGTAACAGATGATAAGGCATGGGCAGCTTTAAACACATCTGCATACTGCTGGTACAAAAATGATGCAACAGCCAATAAAAACAGATACGGTGCTTTGTATAATTTTTTCACAGTTAATGAAAATAAATTATGCCCAAGAAGCTGGCATGTTTCATATGATGCAGATTGGATAACACTGACTGCTTATTTAAAAGGTGATAGTGTTGCCGGTGGAAAATTAAAAGAGATGGGCGTAACCCATTGGCAAAGTCCAAATACCGGGGCAACCAACGAAAGCGGTTTTACCGCTCTTCCGGGTGGCTATCGTCTCAGCTACGGTGGCTCATTCGGCTACATCGGCAGCAATGGCTACTGGTGGAGTCCCGTTAAAGACTCTTCATCAGTTGCCTCCTACAGGTACATTGGCAATGGAAGCACAAATGTTTTCAGTACCAGCTACAGTAAACGCTCTGGTTATGCTGTTCGCTGTGTAAAAGATAATTAACCTGGTATCACGACAATAAATTATTGTGATTAATAAATTATGAAAAATAGATTGAATGTTATAAATTTGATGTTGTCGAGTTGATGTAATTGAATCAGTTGTATATTATAAACTTCAGAGTTTGACAAGTTATTTAATCTATATTTTCACAATTGAATTATAAATCACATAGTTATAATATGGGATACTAATATTGTCCCAATGGATTAAATAGGGGAGTCAATATTAAATATGAAAAAATGGTAACTGACGAAGTTCATATATTACCGACAAAAAAGACGCCTGAGTTTATTCTTAAGCCTGAAGGATTTATTAAAATAAAAGGACGGGCAATAGATGAAAGCAGAACTGGCATTCCTGGACAGATAATGAGCTGGATTGATGCTTACCTTCTCAATCCTGCTGAGTCAACTGAAGTTATTATTGCATTAGAATTTCTAAATAGCTTTAATACAATCGTTCTTACTTCTACATTAAAGAAAATCTCACAGGTTATCCAACAAGGGAAGAAGCTGATCATTCGTTGGTATTATGATGAAGATGATGTGGATCTTTTTGAGAGAGGGGAATATATTTCAGCTACTCTTAATATTCCCATTGAATTTATCATGACAGATGATATTTATGATTGTTAGACAAGACTTTTCAATGTTTTTGCGGTTGAAATGCTCATAAGGGAATATCGCACTCCTTATATTGTTCCTGAAAAAATCTGAAAATCAGCGGATATCCAAAAGAATAAACCATGGAACAAGAAATAATAAAACACTCGAGGAAAATATTTAGTATTTCCAGAAAATCGAACCAATCATTTATTAAGAAAGCTAAAGAAATAGTCATAGAGATATTTATAATCGTTTTTGCAATTACTTTTTCAATCTGGCTACATGGTGTAACTGAGTATAATAAGGAGCAAAAAGAGGTAAGGACATTTCTTGCAAATATCAGAAAAGACCTGATTAAAGACCTTAAATGGTTAACGGCCAATGCGGAAACTTATAAGGAAGCGAATGAGGAATATAAAATTATTTTACAACTCACCCCTTCTAAAATAGACAGCATGAATCGAGTGAACTCGAACAACTTGAATTTTCCGGTACATATTTTATTGAACAAAATAAATAATGCGAATTATGAGGGTTTTAAGTCGAACGGCAAAATNNACTTTATATAATCAATATTTACTTAAAACAATAGATGCTCTAAATGAGCATTCAGATAAAACCGACGATGAATTCTATTTAAGTCCGCAATTTAAATCTAAAATAGAATATATAGTAATGCTTGAAGATATGGTTATTAAATCATATGAAGAAAATACAATTAAACATGCAACAGAAATAATCAAAAAAATTGATGAAGAATTAGCAAAATAAAAACAGCAAACCATCAACCATTGGATGCAAGGTCTACATATAAACCGTTTATTTTACTTCGCTTCGGCTAAAAGAGAAAATCTCCTTTTATATATATTTAGTTATCAAAAAGCAAGATGAAAAACTTACTTGGTAAAAGAATTAAATCGACCCATTAGTCGGTTTTATTCAAATTGGGATCCATTGGGTAGATTTAAGCATCATCAATGACTTCTATTCAACAATTTTAACCGTCATTTTTATATCCTTCAATGGACGATCTGCATGGTCTTTCTGAACAGTTGCAATTTTAGTAATTACATCCAATCCTTCTGTAATCTCTCCGAATACTGTGTAATCATTATCCAGGAAATGTACCCCCTTTTCAGGTTCAACAATATAAAACTGTGAACCGGATGAAGCTTTTTGGGGGTTAGTAGGGCCTCCAATCCGTGCGGCTGCCAGTGCTCCTCTCTTATGAGTAAGTCTGGGATTGAATTCTGCCGGGATTGTGTACCCCGGATCACCTGTTCCCAGTCCCTGTCCGGGTTTAGCATTCTTCGAGTCGGGATCTCCTCCCTGGATCATAAATCCAGCTATAACACGATGGAAAAGTGTTCCATTATAATAACCTGATTTTACAAGTTTTATAAAATTGTCCCGATGCCGGGGGGTTTCGTTGTACAATATCCCTTTCATATCACCTAAATCAGTATGGATAACNNTTAATAGATAAATTCATAATTCCTGCCAGGAGTATGCATAATAATAATAGCTTTTTCATTGTCTGTTGGAGTTTGTTAGTTCTATCTTAATTGGATGTAAAAATACTTAAAATTATTTAATAGAAAAGATCAACCGGTTAGTCCGGGACATATAGCTTTAAATCACAGAATAGTTTTTGCTACGGTTCAGCAGGAACAAACAAAAAAGAGGGCTTTTGAGACATCCTCTTCTATGTTACTGTCGGCTCAGGCTGGGGACGAACTGTTTTCACATAACGCTTATAATAAATTTAATACAGAGGTTACCTTTTAACAGACCTCGGAAAATACTCCTCAAAGGATATCTCGGCAAAACAGTTGAAGGAGACAACCAAACTGGCCCAAATGACCATATCAGCTGTTGGCGAATGTTTTTCGCCTGGGTTTAACTCTATATTTTTTCCGAATATCAGACAGTTTTGTTTTTCTTAAATCCGGATCTTTCTCATATTTATTCTGCAGTTTTGTCCTGATAGATCTCATCATCTCAACTGCATCAAATACTTTAGTTGTTTTCATTTTCATCTTCTTTTAAGATATCACGAGGACTTCTGATTTCCAGGATATTAAATCCCTGTGCAAGATTGACGGAATTGTATTTTCGTATTCTGTCAAGATTTACAATATGTTTGAAGTTCCAACTTGACAGGACAGTCACATTAAAATATGTCGCAATTGCAATATGCAATGCATCCTGATGAAATTTCCCTGAAACTGCACCGCTAAAAATGTATTGCTCAGCCAGATTTTCGGTCTCAGCGTTAGATTCAATGATCTCAAGAAATTTTGAAGGTATTTGTTTGATAATTTCCTGAACTTTCTTTGGGGCATATTCTAACTCATCCAGGGTAATATCAGAGATAACAGCTATTTTTGTGCCATTTTTAAATTCAGAGAATAATTCAACTGACCATTTTTTGAATTCCTGATCAAGGCATCCTCCAATTACAGAAGTATCTATATATACTCTTTGAATCATCCGTAGTCGCATTAAAATCAATTAGTCAAAGGTATGAAAGTAATTTGCAGGGACCAAATCGCTTTCAGCTAACGGCTTTCAGAGTTAATTAGCCTGTGCAATCTGACTCTGAATATTAAAAATATCTGTGGTCTGGTTTACTTCCTTCTCATATGAATTTGCCCAGAGATGACTTTCCTTAGCCGCCCTGATTAGTTGTACCCTGAGACGGAATTTATTACCATATTTTTGACCGCTTCCTTCCACTAAATAATTTACCCCGAGTTTTTTTGCAATTTCAGGAAGCGTTGGTTTATCAGGACCTTTATATTGGTCAGTAGATGTACGTGAAAGAACTCTAAACTCTTTAATTTTTTGTAAATTATTAAGGACCTCCTCCATTATACCATTAATGAAATAGGTGGTTGAGTCGTTAGGACTATCATTTTTAAATGGCAATACCGCAATTGATTTTTCAAGTTGCCCCGGGGGCTTAGAAAGTTTTGGAACAATGAAATATCCAAGAGCTATTAACACAAGGAATACTAACGCTCCTGCAATAATTTTTGTTTTAAGATTCTTATGAGGCGCAGGTTTTGCTTCAAAATCCTGTTTTGAAATTTCTTCTGAATGCTGACCCTGTTTTTTTAATGCAGTAATAATCTCTTTGACAGCATTTGCCACCTTATTGATCTGATCACGATAATAAGTCTTATTAAGATTGTCCTGGGGATGATCTTCATTCGTTCTCAAAGGACGATTAACTCCACCTGACTTGTAAATAAACTCAATACTACGCAATACCCCTCCTAATTCATTTTCTAAAAGAGTCTTGTCTTCCGGATCAAGATCGTGTATTTTTACCGGTAATATCCTGCTGGCAACGTTTCCGTTGGCAAGTTTAATATCCCTTCCGAACTGATCTTCTTTTGACAACTTATTAAAGGTACAAAACTCATACTGCCAGGCAAAGCTTTTTGAATCACAATAAGTTTGAGAGATGACAGGAATGAAGATGAGGCATTTTAATTTGCCTTCAAGACTTTTATTTACGCTGTGAGTTTCAAGTAAACCATC
>PMEC01000013.1 GCA_003155705.1 Bacteroidales bacterium | reverse complement strand
ACAGTCGGTCCCATTTGGGGGGTAAAAAGTTGGAGGTTAGGCATGAGGAATGAAAGGGAGAAAGGGAGAATAAAAAGATGAATGACAATATGAAAATAGATTTATTTGGATATGATTCAGAAAAACATCCGGTTAGCATTCAGAAAAATCCTGCACGACAAAGGGTTAAACAGCATTAATATTATTGGTCTGGCAATCGGAATGGTAGCAGTTTTACTGATATTCCAGTATATCAGGTTTGAAACAAGCTACGACAAATATTTCAATAATTCCGATCGTCTTCAGCGTCTGGTATTCTATCGGTACTACCAGACAGGATTAGATAAGAGTGTTGGTAATAATTATTTTATCGGACAAATTGCTGCTGAGAAAATTCCTGAAATTGAGAACTTTTGCCGTTGCAAAAGAGAAACTCAGTATATACAGGCTGGTGAGCAGATCTTTAAGGAGGATCGGACTCTATTTGCTGACAGTTCATATTTTGATTTGTTCTCCCATACTGTTATATCGGGCGACAAATCCGGTTTTTTAAGAAGTCCTGATGTAGTTGTTATTTCTGAATCAACCGCCCGAAAATACTTTGGAAATGAAAATCCGTTAGGACAAATTATTTACGCGATAAATCCCGGAAAGAAACCACTAATAGTTCAGGGAGTAATAAGAGATATACCAAAGAACTCTCATCTTAAGTTTGATATAGTTATCCCATTGGCTTCAGTAATCAATAAGTCATATTGTTACAGCTGCAATAATACAAATACCTATTTCCTTCTCAGGAAGGGCAATGATCCTGTTAAAATTTCAGCTGAAATAACTGAGCTTGCTAAAGAAAATTTCAAATCGCGCGATGTTACAATCGATTTTCCCATTGAATACCACCTTCAGCCGGTTACTGATATTCACCTGCATTCAAACTACCGTTTTGAATATGAAGCCAATGGAAATAATAAATATCTGAATATCCTCCTGGCAATCGCCTTATTGATTCTTTTAAGCGCCGGACTTAATTATTTTAATCTCTATTCATCTATCACCGGAAGAAGAATTAACGGAATAGGAATCAGGATTGTAAACGGGGCCTCAAATAAAGATATTATTGCCGAGTTTACTGCCGAAAGTCTGCTTACAGGGATTATCAGTATTGTATTGGCCTTTATTCTCCTTATTCTGTTTTTTCCTCTGTTTAAGAGTTTCCTGAATCTCGATTTCTCTCTGGCTACACTCTTCCATTTTAGGACCTGGGCTTTGCCTGTATCCACAATGATCGTTTTAAGCCTGCTCACAGGTTGGTTCTTAGGCATAAAAATCTTCAACATGGCTCCTGTATCATTTATAAAAAAAGAGATGCTGGTAAGTAATCGAGGAAATTCCCAAAGAATCCTGTTTGTAGGTCAATTCATTATCGCAATAATTCTGATTGGTTTTACTATTGGAGCGATGCGGCAGATCAGTTTTATGAAAAGGGAAGCTTTTACTATGAATATTGAACAGACTCTTGTTGTTAAGAGACCTTCATCCAGAGAATATAATCCGGGTCAGAAGTCATTCCAGGAAAGTCTTTTGAAATATCCCGGTGTTTCAGGAATTACCTTCTCAACGATCTCACCCGGGGAGAAGAACGGATGGGTAAAAGGAGGGATCTCTATCAAAGGAAAAGAAAAGCTAGGATACCAGTTTTTCCAGGCAGATGTTGCTCCCAACTTTTTCAGGTTCTTCAATGTAAAACTCCTTGCCGGAAGACAATTCTTCGTTGATGAGAATAACTGGGTGGGTGGACCAAAACACCTGATACTTAATAAAGAAGCAGCGCTGGTATTCGGGGAGGACAAAATCGGGGATATTATCAGCAAAACTCTTTATGATAACGACTTAAAAGAAGATATGGGTGAGGTGGTTGGTATAATTGACGGATATTTTCAGAATTCACTCGACCAGGAGATTAAACCAACTATCTTCAATTGCGACCAGATTGGATATTACATCTTCATTAAATTTAAAAATGCAGATGTCAGTGATATTGTTGGGAAAGTGACTTCGGAATTCCATAATTTTTTTAAAGATCAGTATTTTGAATATTATTTCCTCGATGACTTTTTTAATTCACAATACAAATCGCATACTCAGCTTTTCAGATGTCTTTTATTGTTCAGTCTAATGGCAGTTGTAATAACATGCCTGTCTCTTTTTGGCCTCGTGATTATGGCATCAGTTGCACGCACAAAAGAAATCGGTATCAGGAAGTTAAATGGAGCCAGGGTTTCTGAGATACTGTACATGTTAAACAGAGAATTTTTCATTCTGGTCGCGATATCTTTCATTATAGGTACAATTCTGACCTGGTTCGCTTTGCATAAATGGTTGCAGAGTTTTGCCTTCAGAACGGAACTCAGTTGGTGGATATTTGTCCTTACCGGAGTTATTGCATTTGGAATTGCATTGTTAACAGTTAGCTGGCAAAGTTGGAAGACGGCTACAAAAAATCCTGTTGAGGCTTTGCGATTCGAGTAGTTTTTACCATGTTTGATAAACACTCCCTTTATATGGAGACAATATGACAATAATTCTTAAAGGCAGAAGATCTGAAAAAATAAGACGTCAGAAAATCAGAAAAATAAGTACCAATAAAACTAATAAACATGAATAGCTTCACCTTAAAAACCCTGATCAGAAGCCTGCTAAATAATAAACTACTTACTGCCATTCAGCTTGGGGGTTTGGTGATAGGTTTTACCATTGTTATTTTCCTTTTAGTAAAAATTAAGTTTGAGTATTCCTACGACACTTTCTGGAAGGATTCCCAATCGATTTACCGACTTGGACTCGATTTATCTTATGAAGACGGAAGGGTGTACCGGTCGGCCAGAAACTTTGAAGGATCATCGGAATTACTTAAAGCCGAAATCCCTGGTATTGTGTCACAGTGCAACCTGGGGCGAGACGTAATCACGGTTTACAACCATGATAAAGTTATTCAAAACGTGGACTGGTTTTGGAGCGATACCACATTTTTCAGTGTCTTCGAGCGTAAGATTCTTTACAGGGAATCCAATCAGTTGTTTGGT
Source organism: Bacteroidales bacterium (assembly GCA_003155705.1). Lineage (GTDB taxonomy): Bacteria > Bacteroidota > Bacteroidia > Bacteroidales > VadinHA17 > LD21. The sequence continues at coordinate 13,423 of PMEC01000013.1, read as the reverse complement.
GATATTCACGGAATTGCCATATCAGCATCTTTTGCAAAGAAGCTTTTCGGGAATGAAGATCCGTTGAACAAGGAGATTACTTTAAACGAAGGATGGAAGTTTCTGGTTAAATCTGTTTTTGAAGATATCCCTGTAAATAGTCATCTTAAAGTTGATGTTTTGGGAAGCTATCAGTCGTTGTATTATTACATGAGAAATTTCGATAACCGTACTCAGACACTCATAGAAAATCCAGGTTTCACGTATCAAAAAGCTTCGCCCTATACACGATCGAGGTGGAGTTCCCCAACGCAATTCAGGCCTCATTGCTATATCAGGATTGAACCAAATGTCGACATAACGACCGTAAAATCTGCAACGCTTTCGGCAATAAAAAAAGTAGGATTACCACCGAACCTTGAAAAAAGTAACATAAAATTTATTTTTCAGCCCATTGAATCCATCCATTTGCATTCGGACCTCAATGACGAACTCAACTCGAATGGAAGTACGACACAGGTGAACTTCATGATAATCATCGCCATGGTCATCCTTGTGGTGTGTATTGTTAATTATTTGAATTTAAGTACTATTTCGGCGATCGAAGAACGCAAAAGTTATTCTATCCGCATACTGAACGGTTCGGGCAAAACTGCTGTTTTTGCTTCACTTTTGTTGAAAAACATGTTCCTGAATGGGCTTGCTTTGATAATTTCAGTCCAGATTGCCTCTTCAATCATCCCGCAGCAGTTGCCAATACATACAATTTCCGGACTCATATTCCTGGTCATGATACTTATTTCAGCACTGGGAGCGCTTATATCAACCATTGTTCCTTACCTGTTGGTTTTCAGTACGCCCATATTTCTGGCACTAAAAGGACAGTCAGTAACCCTTAACCAGAATTGGTCGAGCCGGAAAGTATTGGTGGTTTTGCAATTCGCCATCAGCATTATACTGATTATCTGCACTATTGGGATCTTTAAGCAGATGAATTTTGTAATGAAAGAGAAACTGGGTTTCTCTGGTGAACAAACCTTGTTCAGCTACACTCCTATGACAATGACAAATAGCCCGGAAATTCCATCGAAGCTTTTAACTTTTAAAAATGAAGTGCTTACCCTGTCGGTGGTTAATTCATTCAGCGTGAGTTCATCGGTTCCCGGGAAAGAAATTCGCAGGATTCAGGATAATGTTCTGCCTGGAAATTCCGCCGAACCATTTGCTACTCCATTTAATGAAATCAGCATTGACGATAATTTTTTAAAAACATACGATATCCCGGTTATTGCAGGCAGAAATTTAGAAGAACGAACCAACTGGACTTCGGATGAAGTAATCATAAACCGGTGTGCCTCTGAAGCCATGTACTTCAAAAATCCTGAAGAGGCTATTGGATCGGTGTTCATGATTGGGCAAAATACGTTTAAAGTGAAAGGTGTCATTGAAAATTATCATCATGTTTCACTCCATTATCCGATTAAACCGTCGATATATTTTCAGAATTTGCAATGGGAAATGTCGGTCGGCTATTACTCATTCAAATTAAGTTCATCAGATTTATCAGGTACAATGAACGATATCGGGAAAATATGGAAAAGGCTTTATCCCAAAGATGAGTTTGTATACTTTTTTTCGAATAATGAATTTGAATCGCAGTACCGAAGCGACCTGAATTTTAAAAATATCCTCACTTTATCTGCATTGCTGGCTCTCGCGATTTCGTGCATGGGACTGCTGAGCCTGGCAATTTTTACCACCAAACGACGGATAAAGGAAATCGGTATCCGAAAAGTAAATGGCGCCAAAGTGTCTGAAGTAATGGTTATGCTTAATAAAGATTTTGTCCGCTGGGTAACTATCGCTTTTGTAATTTCAATCCCTGTTTCGTGGTATGCCATGACTAAATGGCTCGAAAGCTTTACCTATAAAACCAGCCTTAGCTGGTGGATTTTTGCCCTGGCCGGATTGCTGGCGCTGGGAATTGCTTTACTCACTGTAAGCTGGCAAAGCTGGAAAGTTTCCACCAGGAATCCGGTGGAGAGTTTGAGGTATGAGTAAAATGTCTGAACTATGATTAAGTTAATTAAATGATTACCATGATTCTAAGAACAGAATAAATCAAAGTCCATAATAGAAATCATGATGAATCAAAGTTCAGACAAAGGGAGGCTAAGGGTTCCAAATTTGGAAGTTTTGAGCATTTTAATAACGAAATAATGAGATTATAACTAAAGAGAGAAGTTTATGAAGCGAAAAATAATGATTGGCTTTTTTCTCATAATAGCCTGGTTTTCATTCGGGCAACAGTTCACCGAATTTTCCGGTGATTATTTAGGACAAACCCCTCCGGGTGATACTCCTGTAGTTTTTGCACCCGGTATTATTTCCAGGTACAGCCTTGAGCACGGGCCGGCAGTTTTCTCACCCGATGGCAACGAGGTTTATTGGGCATGGCGTGACAATCCCTCAACTATCTGTCATATATGGTATATGAAACGGATCAACAACCGTTGGACAAAACCAGAAAGCTTTGCCCCTTTTGGAGATACTGTAACTCATTGGGACCCTTTTTTATCGTTGGATGGCAAGAAGCTTTATTTTAGTGCTAAAAATAATAATAAGGCTGATATTTGGTTTGTGGAGAAACAGGACAAAGGATGGGGGAAGCCTCAAAGTATAAGTCCTGTTATTAATAACGATGTCAATGATCAGTGTCAGGCTGTATTAAATAGGAAAGGAACTGTTTATTACAGTGGCGGATGTATAATACGGTCAAAGTTCAAAAAGGGAAATTATCTCCAGCCAGATACTTTGCCTAGCAGCATAAACATGGTCCGTTATGATGCCGATCCATATATTGCTCCCGACGATAGTTATTTACTTTTTGCCTCTTGCAGGTTGAATGATCAGGTGGACATATATATAAGTTTTCATGATACGCTTACTGATACCTGGTCAGAACCAATTAATGCGGGAGAACCTATAAATACATATGAAACCGATAGATTCCCGGCAATAAGTCCAGACGGCAAGTATTTGTTCTTTACCCGCTATAATGGATATGGTAATGATATGGATGTATTTTGGGTAAGTGCAAAGATTATTGATAGATTAAGAAAAAAATAGGAGAGTCTTAAAAAAGACAAATAATTAAGGGCATATGAAAAGAATAATTGTTATACTAATTTTTTGTCTTCTTGTGTTGAGCACTTCTCTTTGGGCCGGAGAGATACACGATGCAGCTGCATCAGGCGACCTGGTTAGAGTAAGAGCACTCCTGGAAGCCGACTCGACATTACTGGAGTCAAGGGACCAGGATGGTCGCACTCCGCTTAACAAAGCATGCAGGGGAGCAGATCCAGACCGTAATCTTATTACCCGGGTGGAAGTCGCAAATTACCTCCTCGACAAAGGAGCCGATGTCAACACAAGGGACAACTACGGATTGACACCTTTAATGCAAGTTAATGTATCCAGCCCTGATCAGAAATGTTACGATCTCATGCAACGTCTCATCTCTATGGGAGCCGATGTGAATGCAAGTATGACAGGCCGCAACTGGACGAAAATCAGAGATGCTGTTTTTTATCTCAATTTAAAAGTCGCCAGACTTCTGATAGATAATGGCGCTGATATTAATCTCAGAGACATTGAAGGAACCACGTTACAGAAATCAATCCATAACAATAATTACTCCGTCGATATTAAAAGAAAGGAAGAAATGTCGGTGCTTCTTGTCGAAAACGGCGCTAAACTTCAGGAGTTCAGTTTTGGCAATACCGAACTACATCTGGCGGCGATAAGGGGCTTTGCGGATCTTGCCACCGTTCTGGTCAAACATGGCGCCGACGTCAATGCTATGAACGAATATGGCCATACGCCACTTTATTATGCAGCCAGACATGGCCATCTCAAAACGGCTGAAGCACTAATTGCCGCGGGAGCAGACAAAAACGCTATTGTCGAAACCAACTATGACAAAGCGCCGCAACTTACTGAAAAACTCAAAGCAGGTGAAGCTTATATCTGGTACCTGGCCTCCAGCGTATCCCCTCATTTAGGATATGCTGTGAAGACCCGAAATCACATGCTGATCTTCGATCCATACGGGATTAACAAATCGCCGGAAGCAGGTCTGGCCAACGGAAACCTTAATCCCAATGAATTGGCTAGTCAGAAAATTACAGTGTTTAATAGCTGTCAAATATACTTACCGGATATTTCCAATATGGCACAAGCAATTCCGGATATCAATTTTGTGCTCAGTGTAAAACCCACAGTTGGCGATACGGGAAACAGTATTATGCCACCTTATCACGTGGCTGCTGCCAACGAGAGCTTTTCAGTTGAAGGGATTCAGGTGCATACCATTCCAACGGCGAACCGGCTTTTTGGAAAAGAAGGCCTGGGCTATCTTGTAGAAGTTGATAGTTTGAAGGTTTTCCATGCCGGGCTCCACTTTAGTGGCTATGAATCATCCAATGTGGCTGAATTTTGTAAAGAGATCGACTTCCTGAAGCCCTTTGGACCTGTTGACATAGCTATTTTGCCTGTTAGCGGCCGCCACATAACAGTTAACTATGAACCTTATCTCTACCTGATCGATCAACTCAGGCCGAAAGCCATATATTTAATAGGTGAAGATCTCGTAACCGAAGAACACCTGAAGTGTATTGAAGTCCTGAAATCAAGGAACGTTCCGGTATTTTATCCTGAGGGAGGAATTGCTGTAGGTCAGAGGTTCCATTATCTACATGACTCAAAATAGAGGTACAAATGATAGTTTGCTTAAATATGTCTATGTAAAACATTTATCAAAATAGTAGGATCATGAAAAGTCATTCTTTATTACGAAGATTACTGTTTGAAGGCCTGTTAATCCTGTTCTCTTACGGTAATGCAATTGCCTGCTCTACATTTGCCCTGATAAAAGGTAAAAACATTATGGTGTGCAATAATGATGACTGGTTTTGCAATGTCGGTTTTATTGCCGTTAATCAAAGGGGAATTACCAAACAAACTTTTCTGCCTTCAGCAACAAAGAGAATTGAATGGACATCAAAATACGGTAGTATAACTTTGAATTTCAATTTTGTTGGCAGTCCTTCCGGCGGGATGAATGAGGCTGGCCTGGTAATTGATGAATCGTGGCCGGGCCCATGTCAGTACCCTTATCCCGATGACCGTCCGGAAATTGACGAAATACAATGGCTGCAATATCAGTTCGACAATTGCGCTACAGTAGATGAAGTCATCCAAACCGATTCGAAACTTCGTATTGTCGGATTTTTTGGAAAATCGCATTACTTTGTCTGTGATAAAAACGGCAAATCAGCTACAATTGAATGGATCAACGGGAAAATGGTTGTTCATATTCTCACTAACGGTAATATACCGGTTTTTACCAATAACAACTATGACTGGTCCGTCACAGAAATTAAAAAATATGAAGGATTTGGCGGAACAGAACAAATTGGCAATACGAGTTCATCACTCGACTGTTTCTGCAGGGCTGCAAATAGGGTACAAAAGTCTTCAGACAACAATAGTATTTCAGCTATCGATTATGGGTTCGATATCCTGGAAAATATTTCGCAAAAAAGTACGGAGTTTAGTTGGATTTATGATATAACCAACCGCACTATTTATTATAAAACTACATGGAGCAGAGAAACTAAGTTAATCAAGTTGAGTAATTTCGATTTTAGCAGCAAGGGTTCAATATTTATGTCCGACATTCTAACTGCAAAATTAGGTGACATCACCGGCAATTTCACGCCCTATACACTGGAAAGAAACCGTGATTTTGTAACGCGGATAATTACAAGCTGGCGAGCCAATGGTTTTGGGAAAAGTATTACAGATGCTGATGTTGAGAAAATGATACAATATCCTGAAACAATGAGAAGTAATTAGTGAAAATAATTGCAATGGTCTTTGTATGAAATATCCATTAAATATGAAAAAAGAGTTTCTAATTAAATATTTATCAGAATCAAGGAGGACAAATAATGAAGTACACAACCTTAATTACATTAATTTTTTTATTGGCAGTTTCAGTTCAAGAAAGTTATTGTCAACAGCTCAGTGAGACTATTCCTTCTATTAACGGGTTTAAAACCGAACCGGTTAGTGTAGGATATTCAATTAAATTTCACTCAAATATTCTTAACGAGGATCGTATCATTATGATATCGCTGCCGGATGATTACAGTTCAACCATGAAAAGATATCCGGTTCTTTACATGCCCGACGGGCAATGGCATTTTACACACACAACTCAGGCAGTCGGAAATCTTTCAGGTAATGGAATAATTCCGAAAATGATAATTGTTGCAGTACAAACTTTGGATAACCGTTCGCGGGATCTTGCTGCAAGCAAGGAGCCGGATGGCAAATTGGGAGGAGGCGCAAATAAATTTTTAAGTTTCATGAAAAAAGAACTCATCCCGTTTATTGAAAAGAATTACAGAACTTACCCATATCGCATACTATCCGGTAGCTCTTTCGGCGGAATATTTACCGCACATGCTTTTTTTGATGACCCTGAATATTTTGATGCTTATCTGGCGTATAGTCCTAGCATATGGTGGGAAAACGGATACTATATTAAGAGCATGGAGAAGCTATTTTCTGAACGAAATGATTTGAAATCCTATTTTTATATAAATGTTGCAAACGAAGGCTTGGGAATGGGAGTAAATGCACTTGCAAAGGTATTTTCAGATAAAGCGCCTAAAGATTTTAAGTGGAAATTCGAAGAATACCCGGATGAAATTCATGAAACGACCGCGTATAAAGCAACTTTTAATGGCATGAAATTTATCTTTTCCGATTGGAAACCCGATAAAATTAGTTTTGCTGTTTCGGGCTATATAATAAATCCCGGAGATTCCTTGACTCTAACTTTAAACACTAACCGTACAACACATTATACTCTTGATGGTTCAATGCCCACCATAACATCACCTGTATATAGTAATCCTATTATAATCAAACACCCCAGAACAATAAATGCATTCTCGCTTTTCGGGCATGGCATTCCCGGAAATTATGACTCACTTAATATTGATTATTTGCAGAAGTTCAACGCAGTAAAAGCACTACCTGAACTGGCTAAAGGATTAATATATTCTTATTACGAAGGTAACTGGAATATGATCCCTGAATTCAAAAATTGCATTCCCGTTAAAACCGGAATTCTCGATAAAGCAAGTTTTGATTTTCGAAACAGGGATATAAACTTTGCTGTGCGTTGTACAGGTTATATTGACATCAATGAAGATGATGCATATAATTTCTACCTAAGTTCCGACGATGGTAGTAAGCTCTTAATTGACAATATATTGATTATAGATAATGATGGTTTACATGGAACAATAGAAAAGAATAAAAGACTCTTTTTAGAGAAAGGGAAGCATCAAATTGAATTACAATTTTTCCAGGAAACCGGTGGGTTTAGTCTTACACTTGAATATGAATCTTCTAAAATAAAACGGCAGATTTTCCCCGACAAATTATTTTTTCACATTGATCCAACCCCATCTCCCGCACAGCGCGACTAAAAAACAGGAAGATTATAAAGCCCCCCTTAGGGGGTTTGGGGGTGAGAAACTAAAGAGACTAAAATTTTAATGGAATAAGATAAAAACATTTTAAACAAACGTATTAAAGCCCCCCATATGGGAGGTCAGGTGGTGGATTTCTGGCTAAGCTTGAGAGCTGCAACAAGGAACCCGGTAGAAGCTCTGAGGTACGAGTAAAATTAAAAAGGAAAATATAAAACTGAAAAATGATTAATCAAATATTTAGAAGCCTCCTCAGGGACCGGTTGAACACAACAGTAGTAATAATAAGCCTGGCGGTGGGAATAGCTGCATTCAATCTGATCCTTATATTCATTTTTCGGGAACTTGGAACTGACGGCTTTCATAAAAATAAAGATCAGATATATGCTTTAAAATGTGAAGATCCGTGGTTTCCGGGAAAGAAAATTTATTACTGCAAATTTGGTTCTGCGGAATACATGAAAGCCAATTTCCCCCAGGTCGAAGATTTTTGCAGGATAACAAATTCCGGTTCGCAGAGGATTGTAATTAACAATGAAAATTTCTATGATCAACCTCCCATTATAAGAGCATCAGCCAATTTTTTCAGCTTTTTCTCATATCAATTATTGACTAAAAACCCTGCTTCTGCTTTAGAATCAAAAAACAACATTGTAATTTCAGATATACTGGCAAAAAAATATTTTGGAAATGAAGATCCTTTGGGTAAGATTATTGAAATAGTAAACAGTGACAAAACTGACAGGATGGTTGTATCAGGGATATTTAAAAAACCTCTGCAAAACTCCCAGCTTGCATTCGATATGGTTCGTCTCATCGGAGAAACAGACAGCAGATGTTACCTCCGGCTCTCTAAACAGACGAGCCAGGCTGAGTTAGAGAAACTCTTTTTGGAAAAGAAAGCATCTATTCCCGTAATAAATACAGGCACACCGGTACCCTATTTTCTTGAGCCTCTCACAAAAGCATATTTCGATACATCCCGTGGTTCTTCAGTTGAAATCAACAGAAATATAACAGACATCTGGATTGCTCTTGTGATAGGAATTCTGATACTCGCTATTGCAACATTTAATTACCTGGGGATTCTGGCAAACAAATTCATGATAAAGATAAAGGAATTTAAAATCAGACTTATAAATGGCGGCTCCAGATCGGGGATCATACTTCGTTTTTTGTTTGAAAATTCAATGCTTATCGGATTCTCCTTTCTTGCAGGCATCTATTTAATGTTTGAGCTTATTCCATTCTTCAACGAATTGACCGGAAGCAAAATTGGGACTAAATTTATTTTTCAACCCGGGCATATAATTCTCATTTTGTCTGTTATAATATTTCTACTACTTATAACATTACTTTTCGTTACATACCTGATTTACACTGAAACAAATAATGACTTTTTAAAAGGGGATCCCCCGATAAAGGTTAAAATTGTTCAGATACCGCTTATGAATATCATTCAGATTTCGGGTTCAATAGCTCTGATAATCTGTTCAATAATTATTATAAAACAAATGAAATTCATAACTAACAAGCCTATTGGTCTTGATAAAACAGTTATTGAAGTCAAAATTCCGTCGCAATACGCTGATAAAGCATCTGTTTTCAAAGAGGAGTTACTTAAAAATAATTCAATTAATTCTATCTCAGTTGTTGGGGCTTCTCCTGTACTCGAGCATTTTCTGGTATCACTCAAGTATCAGCAGGACGGTGTTGAAAAACAATATTCTCTTGCCGGCTTCAGTGGTGATGAAAACTATCTCAGAGTTTTGGGTATTCAGTTAATTGAAGGGAACGATTTTTCAGAAACAGAATCAGTCATCGGCAAGAAATGTCTTATTAATCAGTCTCTGGCAAAGTTTTTCCCGGAACAAGATTTAGTAGGCAAACGTGTTCCCGGCATGGATGATGTGACAATTGTTGGTATTGTGAAGGATTTTAACTATTTCAGTCTAAAGTCATTTGTAGAACCATCATTTATTTCATATAGCAATAAAGGAGCTCACCTTTTAGTGAAACCGTCAGAGAAACAGACTATTCAGGCCAGTAATGCTATAGCTCAGATCTGGCATGAGTTGATTCCCGACTTTCCCTTAAATACAGAATCTGTAGGGGATCGTTATGAATGGTTCCACAGGGAAAATAAAAACTATATTAAATTAATTTTATCATGTTCAATTATAAGCCTGTTCCTTTCAATGATAGGACTATTCACAATCTCATTTCAAAAGACACGATCGCGTTTTAAAGAAATTGGTATCCGACGAATAAATGGTGCAAGCGTGCCTGACATTCTTATTATTCTGAACAAAGATATTAGCAGATGGATTCTTATAGCACTTTTACTTGCCGTTCCGGTTTCATGGTACGTGATGAACAAATGGCTACAGAATTATGTGTACAAAACTGAAATTAGCTGGTGGATTTTTGCACTGGCAGGAATTATTGTTTTTGGAATAGCATTATTAACTGTAAATTTACAAAGCTGGAGGGCTGCAACCAGAAATCCTGTAGAGGCTCTCCGGTACGAATAATAATATCAAACCTGCCTCATGTTCAGAATTCATTTTGTTTCAGCCATAAGAACCCTGCTGAAAAACAGGGGTGTAAGTATTATCAATGTTTGTGGTCTGACAATGGGACTAACTGCATTTTTATTTATTGTGCATTACCTCTTCTACGAGATCTCATTCGATTCATTTTTCCCTGAATCGAAATCAATTTATCGTGTAAACTCAGATATCAAAACAGGTGAGGAACTTTTTTACCATGGTGCAAAAACCTCGCGAGGTTTATACTTCGCCTGTAAAAAAGATGTCCCCGGAATTGAAGCAAATGGCGACGCCTATTTCGAGAGCTGCCTTATCCGGTTCGAGGAGGCTCAACTTGCTCAGCAAAGTGTATTATGGGTTGATGAAGGATTTGAAAAAGTTTTTCCATTTCATCTTACCAAAGGGATAATAGATTTTACCCGGCCCCTGACGGGTATCATTGCTGAATCGAAAGTAGCCCCTGTGTTTGGTAAGCAGGACCCGATCGGCAAAATAATGAAGGTCAATGAAGGAATGCCCGTCGAAATTACGGGTGTTTTTGAAGATCTTCCATCGAATACCCACCTCACAGCCGATTATTTTATCTCTGTGAAGACATGGGAACAATATGGATGGATCAGCAGAAACCCCGACTGGAATTCCGGAGGATTCTGGAACTATATTAAGCTCAAACCCGGTGTTAAAATCAAAAGTATTGAAGAAACCCTCACAAAACTGGTAAATGCCAACACCCCCCGCAGGGTCAGTGAACGTACAGCAACAATCCATCTCCAGCCAGTATCAGATCTCCATTATATCCGAGGACTTGAAGGTGAAATGGGTTCCCAGACAAACCAGAAATCGCTCTTTTTTCTTTTCATTATAGCTTTACTAACCATACTGATTGCCTGGATAAACTATGTTAGCCTCTCGACTGCCCTGGCTTCAAAAAGAGCTGATGAGATCGGAATGAGAAAACTAATAGGAGCTTCAAAATTACATATATGGCTACAGTCATTTTTTGAGACTGTTATATTGAATCTGGCAGCTATTATGCTATCTCTGGTAGTATACCGGATTTTGCTGAATTCCTTTGCACGATTCTTTGAAATTCCTTTATCCCAGGCTATATTTCCTGCAAAGTATGTTATATGGTCTGTAATCGGAATTGCATTTATTGGAATACTTTTATCCAGCATTTATAACACACTGACCCTTGTTGGACTTAATCCCTTCAATGGTAAAAAGGTAGTCAAACAGAATAGAAGTTTTCAGAAGGGGATGGTTATTTTGCAGATGGCTCTCTCAATTGTCTTCTTAATTATCACCCTGATGGTTTACAAGCAGATATTATTCATGAAGAAGGCTGCGTTGGGTCTCGATTTAAATAATGTAATTACATTAAACGCCCCGGCATCGCTCAACTCTGACACAACAAGGAGAACAAAATTTCTCTCCTTCAGACGCGAGCTTCTCCGCGAACCTGAATTCAAATCAGTAACTGCAAATAGTTTCACACCCGGGGAGTCACCCAGATATGGAAATGTTGAATACGTAAGGCCTGATGCAGGAGTTCGTCCAAATTCCACCTTCTTTGAGAATACGGGAGATGACGGTATGATTGAGACTTTTGGATTAAAACTTATTGCAGGTCGTAATTTTTCATCATTACCTTCAGATAACCGTCGCAGAGTATTACTAAATGAGAGCAGTATAAAAGAGCTCCAGTTTGGAAGTCCCGAGGAAGCAATAGGCAAGTACATCTATCGTGCAAACAGAGATACCGTTCCCATTGAGGTTATTGGAGTAATAGCCGATTTTCACAATGAAGGACTACAAAAACCTATCTACCCGATGATCTATAATAATGGACATCCATTTGAATTCGGATACTATTCGGTAAGATTGACAACCAATGAGACAAGTAAGGCCCTCAACAAGATGAAGACAATCTGGCTGAGTCACTTCCCTTCCGACCCGATGGACTTTTTCTATGCTCAAAATTTCTTCTTTAAGCAGTATCATTCAGAGACCCGGTTTGGCAAGTTTCATACTTCACTTACTATACTTTCAATAACAATTGCATGTCTGGGTTTATTCGGATTGATAGTATTTTATCTTGACCAGAAACAAAAAGAGATAGGATTGCGAAAAATAAATGGGGCAAGGGTAGCAGAAATAATGTTGATGCTTGCCAGAGAATTTGCAAGATGGCTGGCAATAGCTTTTTTGATTGCAGCGCCTGTTGCATGGTTTGTAGTGGATAAATGGCTTCAGAACTTTGCTTACAAAACTGACCTTAGCTGGTGGATATTTGCATTGGCCGGTTTTTCTGCACTTTGTATTGCAATGCTAACTGTTAGCTGGCAAAGTTTAAGAGCTGCAACAAGAAATCCCGTTGAGGCACTGAGGTATGAATAGTGAGGTTGAGGGTGAGGCTGAGGAATGAGGAAAGAAGGGGTATAAAGGTGATGGGGTGTAAGAGTGATGGGGAGAAAGGAAGAATTAGGAACTAAATCTTTGTTTATTATATAGTAACAAATACATGAAGATCATCAGGAGGATAAAACAGAATTGGCAATGGTTTTTGATTAATGCAGTCGGACTGAGCGCTGCATTTTCCTGCATGCTGATCATTTTTATCTATACCAGCCAACAACTGAGTTTCGATAAATTCCATTCAAAAGCCGGCAGGATTTATCGTATGACAACCGATACAAATCGTGGTGCAATATCCATTCACCCGGCAAGGGTATACGGAGATAGTCAAAAATTGTTGTCTAATTATCCGGCTATTGAAAACATGGTGCGAATTGTGCCTTTTAGAAATGCAATTGTCAAAATCGGGGAACGAAAGTTTTACTCCAGAAACGCTTACGCAACAGATAGCTCATTCTTTAAAATTTTTGATTTTAAAGTATTGTCAGGGAGTCGTGAAAATGCCTTTTCGCNNTTTCGCAACCGGGAAGAGCATTTATCTGTCGTAGCCTGGCTTTGACATATTTTGGAAGTATCGATGTTGCAGGAAAAGAGATAACCATTCTGCATCAGCAGGATCCTAATCCAAAGGTTTATACCATTGATGGTGTAATGGAAGATTTCCCTGTAAACTCTCATTTCCATGCTGAACTATTAACTTCTTTTACAAGTGATAATGACCGTACGACATGGGCCTATACATACTTATTAATAAAGAAAGGCGCAGACGTTAATNNGAAATGGAGAAGAACGGTGACATCCGTTCAATTATCCTTCTTGTGAGTTGTACCGTCCTGATTCTATTCATAGCCTTTATTAATTACCTTAATCTGAGCCGCGTACAATTAATAGCCAGAATGAAAT
>PMEC01000074.1:5350-11428 GCA_003155705.1 Bacteroidales bacterium | reverse complement strand
AGATAAGAAGTCGGGATAGTATTCCCAAAAGCTGTCAGGGCTTTGGAAAGATCGAGTATCCCAGCAATCATTTTCTTAGCTATATTACTCAGCCTGCCATCTTCCACCATCAGATTGACACCATCTTTTTCAAGCATCATATGAATATGCATTCCCGAGCCGGCTTTACCAACCGTGATCTTAGGAGCAAAACTGATCTCGACACCATATTTGAGGCCAAGTATCCTCAAAATCCATTTGGCAATAAGAAGCTGATCAACAGCCTCATCTATTTCGACAGGAAGAAATTCGATCTCATGCTGTTCATAATCTTCCCCGTCTTTTGTAAAACTGCCAACCTCCGAATGTCCATATTTAATCTTGCATCCCGCTTTTGCACAAAGTTCAAGAGCTTTAATCCTCAAATCCTCAAATTTTGAAAATGGTTTTGACTGATGGTACCCTTTCTGATCAACAAGAGGATAAAGATTCTCATGAACAGATTTTATATAATATTCAAGTTCACCAAATGCTTTCATTTTATAACCTGTTTTTTGTGTAAAACGGGAATATGCTTTCCTGAGGATATATTCCGGGGCACTTTCAAGAGGTTTCCCATCATTATTATAAAATGAACACAATATTTCAAGAGTTGGAATCTCGGTAAAAGGATTGACAAAAGCTGCCCGGTAACGGGGTATCAGATAAAGATCGCTGGAACCCGATTCTATAAAAGAAAACAGGCTTGATCCATCAACTCTTTCCCCGGCTGTAAGGATCGATTCAAGATGATCCCTGCTGAAGGGGACAAAATTCAATGTTTTAAGTTTGCCATCATCAGCCACATATCTGAAATTCAGCATTGCTATTCCTTTGGCTTCTATAAACCTTATTATATCTTCACGTGTAAACTCATTAGATGGTTTCTTGAGAAATTGGACAAGCTCATTTGGATTAAGCTGAATTTCGTTGTTCTTCATCTTATCATTTATATAATTAAAGAAGCACGCAAAATTATATAATTAACTCTATCTTCTTATGATAAATAACTCTTTTCAGTTCATTATATAAAAAACCCGTCTCATAAGAAACGAGTCCAACCAATCATTTCAAATAATATAATACTGAATATCATTATGATATCATCTCAGGATATTGATTTTTTTATACCTCATCTTATTTAGAAGTTAATATCAACCTGTACAGTAAAGGAGTTAACATTTTCATCTTTAGAGTTATACAGTACCTTTTTATTATTCCAGTCATTATAAGCAAAGATTACTGAGACATTCTTTGAAAACGCCCAGGAAAAGCCAAAGTTCAGAACGCCGAATGAATTTTTTCCACCCTGGTAATCGACAGCCATCCAGAGTTTATCAGATATTTCCGGCATATTACGGTCCCATGACAGAAGCAATCCTTTATTACTGACATTCCCGGTTTCATCAAGCAAAACAGTTTTATTTCCATAATAGTATCCGGCCGAAATTCTTCCGATGACCGGAATAGTTTTGGCTATCAGCCCATAAAACATGTTGTAGTTGGTCAGGTTCTTTTTTGTACCAGCGTTGTACAGACCAAATACCACTGCGGGGCAATTCCTGAAAAGTGAATCTTCAGGGAAACCCAGTTTAATGTTGAAGAGCAAAGGATGAGGGTCATACACAGGATCACTCATAGTATAATAATCAATTCCTGCCTCCCCCTGGAATTTATTAAAAGGAAGGAATCCTCCTGTCAGACCTGCACAATAAATTGTACCTCCTCTTGTTCCATCATTATTTTTTAATCTCAAAAAATTATCAAAGCCAAAATGAAATTTACCAAATCCCTGAAAATCTGTGGAAGGAATCCATATCTGTGTTGAAGGGGTTGAAAATGAAGATTCAAAGCTTATGACAAATGAAACGATTGCTATTATTACAGATTTTTTCATGTTCTTAGTTTAAATAATCTTTAAATACTTTTCTCAAACGATTTGTTGACAGGCCGGGAGCGGATGATCGGGTTTTTGATGATTCGCTCCCTTCTGTCAACTTACTAACCAACCCTATCGAGATAATGGCGTTTCAGAGTTCTTATCCATTTTTATGCCCATATAACCTTCAGAACCCATTTCTTGAAAATCAAGTCCAAAAAGTTCGACTTCAGGTTTAACTCTGTTGCCAATGGTTTTATCTAACAGCTTGAAAATCAACCAACCTGTAATACCAACAAAAATCAGGTTTGTTGTAACACCGATAATTTCAGCAATAAGCTGGCTTCCATCGCCATAAAAAAGTCCGGTAACTGCACCTTTCACTCCATTTAATCCTTCACCATACATACCATCGGCAAACAGACCCAGTGCAATACACCCCCATATTCCATTCGCTCCATGAACTGCAATTGCACCAACCGGGTCATCTATTTTTAATTTTCTTTCAACCAGAAAAGCCACTTCAACAACAATAATACCGGCAATTAATCCGATGATCAATGCTCCTGTTGGAGATACGAATGCACACGGAGCTGTTATAGCAACCAAACCTGCCAATAGCCCGTTGCACATCATACTAACGTCTGGTTTATTGCCTCTTACAAACCACATCCACAATGTTGCTGTCAGAGCCCCGCCACAAGATGCAATCATGGTATTGAAAGCGACAACTGCGAAACGCAGATCAGTACCGGATAATGTTGAGCCAGAGTTAAAACCGAACCAGCCAAAAGCCAGTACCAGAGTACCAAGAACAGCCATAGGAATATTATGACCCGGAATTGCGTTGGGTGATCCATCCTTGTTATATTTTCCAATACGTGCACCTAACATTTTTGCACCGACAAATGCTAATACCCCTCCGGTCAAATGGACAACAGATGAGCCTGCAAAATCGACATGTCCGTGTCCAAGACCAAAGTTACTACCTAATGAAGCCAGCCAGCCTCCGCCCCATACCCAGTTTCCGAAGAGTGGATAAATGATACCGCCAACAAAAAATCCAAAGATTGCAAATGATGCAAATTTCCAGCGTTCAGCCATAGCACCTGTTGGTATTGTTGCGGCAGCATCCATAAATACAACCTGGAATACGAAAAAACCGAGGACAGCCACATCATAAACTCCGCTCATGAAAAATCCTTTTCCGCCAAACAGACCAAAAGTATGTCCGAAGATAGTCAACCCGGTTTCATGATTTAACCCGTCAAAACTTCCCAACGTTCCTAATGCCCCAACTCCGCCGAACATTATTGCAAACCCGCAGACATAAAAGGCTAACATGCCTGCAGGGTAGACGAAGAGATTCATTGCCATTGTATGTGCAACATTTTTAGCTCTAGTAAAGCCCGTTTCGACAAGTGCAAATCCGGCCTGCATAAAAAATACCAGGAATCCTGCCATGAGGAGCCATACAAGGTTGATGGAGATTTTGTTTTTCCCGACCTGTTCAGCCACTTCATTCAAAGTAGGTTCTCCTGGTTTAGCTGCCGAAATGTCTCCGGCAGTTCCCGTTTTGATACCGCTCGGGTCAGGTTTTCTGGGTTCTGCTGTTTGCGCATGACAAAATGTTCCAATGGACAGTATGAATGCTACTACGAAAAATATGATTTTTTTATTCATTGTTTTAAATTTTAGATAATGACTGCTATTTTAGTTTAACATCGCCCGGTCCGGCAGTTGAAGCTTCTCCATGGGCACCGTTACTGATCCTGACTGATTCTTCGATATTATAACTGAAGATCATCCCGTCACCTATTTCACCTGTGAATGCAGCTTTTTCGATACAGTCGATTGTTTTCTGAACATTGATGTCACGAAGTACAATTGAAATGAATATTCTGGAAATGTACTGTGTGTCGTAAACCGTTCCGCGGTAACTGTGATGCCCGCGCATATGTTCATTGCCCACCCCTGAGGCATCCCAGTAAGAAAAGAAGTCAATGCCAATTTCTTTAAGCTGGGTCTTGACATCTTCAAATTTTGATGTCCTGATAATTGCTTCAATTTTCTTCATACTTCTTAATTATTAGTTATTATTTGTATTTATATTGATTCCCTAATGTAAAAAGCTACTTTGTCGTATAGTTTTATATTTGTCAATCTATAAGGCCAATTGCATGCCATTCTTTAAAAAACTAATCCGGAAGAATTAAATTAAAGCTTGTATANNGCGCGAAAGAGTCTTTATAAATGGCTGTATTAAAACGACTTACGAATTTTTAATTTGATGGCTTCTAAACTTTTTAAATATAACAGGATCAATCCCGTACTTTTTAATTCTGAGTCCCATCATTCGTTCGGTTAATTTGAGTTGTTCAGCAGCTTTTGATATGTTTCCTTTTGAAAGGTTTAGTGCATCAATTAGCATTTGCTTTTCAACATTTTCAAGTATGGCTTCCAGACTGCCGTCCACTCTTGAATGAGTTGAGGCAGCACTTTGCAGGGTAGGCGGAAGATTATGTGATCTTATGACACTATCCGTACTTAAAATGGATGCACGTTCGATACAGTTTTCCAGTTCCCTGATATTTCCGGGCCAGTGATAGGTCATGAGGAGGTCAATGGCAGTCGAACTGATTCGCCTTATCTCCAAACCATGTATTTTGTTGTATTTTTCAATAAAATGATTTACCAGTAAAGGTATATCTCCTCTTCGTTCCCTTAGAGGAGGTATAAGAAGAGGAAATACATTTAGTCGGTAATAGAGATCTTCACGGAATTCGTTTTTAAGCATCATTTCTTCCAGGTCCCTGTTGGTGGCAGTTATGATGCGAACATCTGCCTTTATTGTTTCACTTCCTCCCAGCCGCTGGAATTCCTTTTCCTGTAATACTCTTAATATTTTCACTTGCAGGTTAAGTGACAAGTCGCCGATCTCATCTAGAAATATTGTGCTTTTATCTGCTAACTCAAAACGACCCTTGTGTAATTTGTCTGCCCCGGTAAATGCACCTTTTTCATAGCCGAACAATTCGCTTTCAATCAATAACTCGGGAATGGCAGCGCAATTCACTTTGACCATCTTTCGATCACAACGTGGGCTTTGGTCATGAATTGCTTTTGCCACCAGCTCTTTTCCAACGCCGCTTTCGCCTCGTATCAGAATTGTTGCATTGGTTACCGCTACCTTGGCAATCAGATCATATACTGCCTGCATTTTCCCCGATTCACCAACCAGAGAGGTGATACGGTCGTTATAACTATATAAACCCTGTTCCCTGAGCTTCTCGTAATGTAACCGCTCCAACTCTTCAATTTTATCCTGACGTGATCTTACCAATCTTGCAAAAATTGAAGCCATTATAGTCAACAACTGCACCTCATTCTGAAATGTGCGGTCAGAACGATATTTTAACTTAACACTAAGAGTACCGATAATAAGATTTTTTGCTTTTATCGGGACGCATATAAATGAATCATCATCGTTCTTTTTACTAGTCGATTTTGTTTTATTCAGGTAACGCGGCTCATCGGATATATGAGGTACAATAATTGATTTCCCCGTTTTAACCACTTCACCGATAATGCCTTCTCCTATCTTATATTCACCTCTTTCTTTTTGTTCTTCTGTCAAACCATAAGCTACCTCTATAAAGATTTTAGACGAGTTACGGTTCAATACTGTCAGGAAAGCCTGAAGGATACCAAATTTATTAGCCAATTCTTCCATCACCTGGGGGATAGCTTCCTCCAGGTCAGAACTTTTTGCAACGACTTCACTGATCTTATAAAGAAGAGATAAATTATCTGATTGATCCATCATAAACTACTATCCAAAATTGCAGAAAAAATCATAAACGCTTATTATAAATCTGAAAGTTTTTAACTTAAAAATATATAATGTATGTACCAGACTATCAAAAAACATGACTAAAGTGAATATTAATTCATTAAAAGCTTAAATATATTTTAGCGCCTCAAAGTTATTAATAAATCGCAAAAAATAAATTTGATGGTTTTATATCAATACGGTCATGCTGGTCTTAATGTCTGCTTCTCAATAATTAATTCTCCATTTGCGAAAAAGATTGACTATTCCTCCTTTATAAATTATCTTATTCACTGATTTTTCAGCTTATTCACCCCGTCCCTAAAGGGAGCAAGCTGAAAAATCAACC
>PMEC01000074.1:0-5341 GCA_003155705.1 Bacteroidales bacterium | reverse complement strand
TTTATCTCACACCGGAAAAGGCACTGAAATATTTCCGGGAAGTTGAAGCCATTTGTAATAAGGACAATGGAAAGCTTTGGGGAAAATATCTTTACGGCCCTTTGATGTTTGTCGATCGCCCTACCAGAAAAATATTTGCCAATCAACCCGACAAAGAGGGAATTCTAAAGGAAAAAGATGGAATTTTTTCCGGAGACTATCCAAAAGAATTAATAATCCAAACCAAACCACAGGAATTTGGAGGAACCATTTTTGCAATGGCACTGCTTCCCCCTCAGGAAGATGATTACAGAATAAAAACCAGAGCAATCAGATCGTTATATCTTTGCTTTCAAAAGGAAGCCGGATTTGCAACCGACGATTACAATACCAAACACATGGATGATAAAAATGCAAGGCTCTGGCTCAAACTAGAATGGAGGGCTCTCAGAAATGCTATCGAGTCTGACGGAGAATCCAGACTCCAGGCTATCCGCGATGCATTGATTTTTAAAGGGACCAGGAGAGAGCTTTATCCCAGGTCTGTAAATGATGAAAACAAGTTTGAAGACTACGAGGGCCTTGCCACCTTCACTTCTTTTATTCTATGTGAAGATTCAACAGGTCAGGCAAAAAAAAGACTGATTGAAAACCTTGACAGAACTTATGCTTTGCAATCTTACGGACGTAGTTATGGTTATATCCATGGGGCATTATATGCATACCTTGCCCGCGAAAAAGAGTTTGATTTTAGGACTATTAAGTCAGATACAATTGATCTTGGAAACAAAGTTAAAGCTCTTTATAACATCCAGCTGCCTTCAATATGCAGAGATGTAGCCGGAAGTCTTGCACTCAGTTATGATATCGAAAGCATTTATAATGAAGAGGATAAAAGGCTTGCAGATATAAAGGAAGGAATACATAAAGAGATAAGCATCTTCACCGAAAAGCCTGTTGTTTATCTTGAGCTCGAAAGTCCTTATTTTGATTTCGAACCTGAAAACATCCGCTCTCTGGATACTCTTGGTACAATATATTCCGCGATGAGGGTCTCAGATAACTGGGGAAAACTTACTGTTGACAGGGGAGGTTGTCTGGTATCCTATAATTTTAAATATCTGCGTATAACTGCAAAGAATTTTAAAGAATCCAAGAATCATGTGTATGGTGATGGATGGAATATNNCTTTCCAAGCTCTTTTTTCCTCTCTTCTAAAGATCTGATCTTTGATTCAGCGTCAGCTTTTTTCTTATTCTCATTCTCAATAACAGAATCCGGTGCATTCTGAACGAATCTTTCATTATCAAGTTTTTTCATTACAGAAAGCAGGAAACCACGATTATAATTCAACTCTTCATTTATCTTTTTAAGCTCTGATTCAGTGTCAAGTCTGCTTCCAAGTGGGATATAAAATTCTGTTGTACTGACAAGAAATGACGCTGCATCATCCTGTTTAACTTCAGTAAAATAAATACCGGATAAATTTGCTATTTTTATTATTACCGGCAGAAAATGTTCATCGAATTCCTCTGGTGATGCCTTGATAAAAAGTTCGAGCCTTTCCTTTGTCGGAAGATCTTTTTCCTTCCTGATTGTCCTCACGGAACTTACAATCTCCTTAACAATTTCGAATCTTTTGATCAAAGACTTCCTTGACTTTCCCGGTTGTGGCATCTGACTCACCATCAAACTTTCGCCCTCCTTTCTATCCAAAAGCAATTGCCATATCTCTTCAGTTATAAATGGCATAAAGGGATGAATGATATGTATCAGTTTATCAAAAACTGAAAGTGTTGAATTATAAGTTTTTATATCAATAGGCTTTTGATATTCCGGCTTGATTATTTCCAGATACCATCCTGAAAACTCATCCCAGAATAATTTATAACCAGTCATCAGAGCTTCAGAAATCCTGAATTTTCTAAAATCCGAATCGATCTTTGAAAGGGCTGTATTAACCACCTCGTTTATCCATTCAACAGCAACTTCTGAGGACTCCGGTTGATGAATAGAACTATCAACCTTCCAGCTCTTTACAAGCCTGAAAGCGTTCCATATTTTATTTGAAAAATTTCTTCCCTGCTCGGGCAGGTTATCGTCGTATAAAAGATCATTCCCGGCAGGAGAACATAAAAGCATACCCACCCTGACACCGTCAGCACCATATTTTTTTATCAGGTCGAGTGGCTCCGGCGAATTACCCAGTGACTTTGACATCTTCCTTCTCTGCTGATCACGCACCAGTCCTGTCAGGTAGACATTACTAAATGGTTTTTCACCCCGGAATTCATAGCCGGCAATAATCATTCTGGCCACCCAAAAAAACAGAATTTCCGGTGCGGTAATCAGATCATTAGTAGGGTAATAATATTTCATATCATTGTTACCCGGATCATTAATACCATCGAATGATGTTATCGGCCACAGCCATGATGAGAACCATGTATCAAGAACATCCTCATCCTGAGTGAGGTCCTTAACTGTCAATGAAGTATTTCCGCTCTTTCCCCTCGCCAGTAAAAGAGCTTCATTGACATCATTTGCTACAACAAGATCATTATTATTGAAGTACCAGGCCGGTATCCTGTGGCCCCACCATAGCTGACGGCTTATGCACCAGTCATGGACATTCTCCATCCAATGCCTGTAAAGGTTTTTAAATTTAGCCGGATGAAGCTGAACATCTCCGTTAAGAACAGCATCAAGCGCAGGCTTCGAAATATCCTTCATCTTAAGAAACCATTGCATTGAGAGTTTAGGCTCAATTATAGCATTGGTACGCTCAGAACGTCCTATTTTGTTATTGTAGTTTTCAACCTTTGCCAGGTTCCCGGTTCTCGTAAGTTCCTGCTCAGCAAGTTCTTTTGCTTTGAACCTGTCGACACCAACAAACATCGCGGCATGATTGCTTATGGTACCATTATCATTAAAAATATCAATTGACGGAAGATTATGCCTTAATCCAATCTCATAGTCATTGATATCATGTGCCGGTGTTATCTTGAGACAACCTGTTCCGAATTCCATATCTACATAATCATCAAAAATAAAAGGAACTTCTCTCCCAGCCATCGGAACAATTACTTTCTTCCCTTTTAAATGCTGATACCTTTCATCTTTTGGATTTGCACAGACGGCAGTATCGCCCAGTATTGTCTCAGGACGTGTAGTTGCAACCATTATATAATCATCCTCGCCTACCACCTTGTACCTGACATAATAGAGTTTCGATTTTTCATCTGTATAGTTTACCTCCTCATCTGATACTGCTGTCATGGCCTGTGGATCCCAGTTTACCATCCTGACTCCCCTGTAAATAAGACCTTTATTATAAAGAGCTGTAAATACCTTAATAACAGAGGTATATCGTTTTTCATCCATGGTAAAAAGGGTCCTGTCCCAGTCGCAGGATGCACCAAGTCGTTTTAGTTGTTCAAGAATAATTCCGCCGTGCTTATTAGTCCAATCCCAGGCATGTTCAATAAATGTTTCACGGGAAATATCTCTTTTTTCAATTCCTTCACTTTTAAGTTTTGCGACAACTTTTGCTTCCGTTGCTATAGATGCATGGTCAGTCCCGGGAACCCAGCAGGCATTTTTGCCGAGCATTCTGGCCCTTCTTACCAGTACATCCTGGATAGTATTATTGAGCATATGGCCCATATGCAAAACTCCGGTAACATTAGGCGGGGGAATTACTACTGTATAAGGTTCTCTCTCATCAGGAATACTCCTGAAAAGCCCATTTTTCATCCAGTAGTCATACCATCTGTTTTCTGCCTTTCCCGGCTCATATCTTGAAGGAATTTCCATCGCAGTATTTTAGAATATTTTAAATATTTGAATTGCAAAAATAGAAATTTTAATAATATCAATAAAAGTTGAATCTTGAATGATCAAACAGAGAGATGAAGAATAAATATTTTTATTTAATAATTAAAACATCCGAAACGGCTCTCTCTCCTTCGTGATCGAACTTTTTATTATCGCATGGCATGTTGACAACACCATTGAATGGTTTTCCGTTTATCCACATTGTAGTTGATCCCCCGCCATCCAGATTAACTGCATCCCTGCACCTTAAGGATACCATCAGATCTGTCATTTTTAAAAGAGTCATCCCGTAAGCTTCAGGTGTTCTGCCATCAAGGGTAACCAGTACAACTTTATATTTGTTAATTATACCGATGGAAGTTCTTGGATTTTTTGCAATTACAATCGATGTTTGCGGTAATGTCGCTCTCTTTTTATCCTTTAACAACAGTGGACCGGTAACAAGAACATCCGGAAATTCAGGGTGAGAATCAAACCANNGTCATATTGATACTCTTAGGCCATTTATTAGCTGTGTCGGTATCGGTTATCTTACTGTTTAGACGAATATATGTCATTGATCCTCCGTCTTTTATGCTGAAGAATCCCGCATTCACAGCGGCAATTGCTTTTGCCGTTTGAGCCTGTGTACTGGTTGGAATATTTTCCTTTGGATTGTATAAAATTGAAACTCTTCTTTTATGAAGGTTAACTATAAGAATATTAATATTCTGAGGGATGGAATCTNNTTTAGAAAAAATGAAGATAGAAAAATTTCTGTTATCAAATTGTTTACTTTTGCACTGCAATTATTAAAACCTTTTTAAAATGCCATTAATATCTGAAAAGGGCAAAGCGATGCCCGCCTCTCCGATAAGAAAACTTGTTCCGTATGCTGAAGCAGCAAAGAAAAAAGGGAGAAAGGTATACCATTTAAATATAGGACAACCCGACATACCAACTCCGGAAGTTGCACTTAATGCGATCCGGAATATTGATCTTAAAGTGATCGAATACAGTCATTCAGCAGGCAATGAAACTTATCGTCGCAAGCTGGCTTCATATTATCAGAAGCTAGGAATTAATATTGATCACACTGAAATTCTTATTACAACCGGTGGCTCCGAAGCGGTTCTTTTTGCTTTGATGGCATGTGTCAATCCGGGAGAAGAAGTAATAACACCTGAACCATTCTATGCAAACTATAATGGGTTCGCAACATCAGCAGGAGTCAAAGTTGTTCCTGTTACATCTTACATAAAAGATGATTTTGCACTTCCTCCAATAAAAGAAATTGAAAAAAAGATTACCGCCAGAACAAAGGGTATCATCATCTGCAATCCCAATAATCCGACGGGGTATCTCTATTCTAAAGAAGAGCTGCTTCATCTTAGGGAAATAGTTAAGAGGCACGATCTATTCCTCTTTTCTGATGAGGTTTACCGGGAATTCTGCTATGACGGCGCAGAGCATTTTTCTGCCATGAAACTGGAAGGTATTGAAAATAACGTCATTATGCTGGATTCGGTTTCAAAGCGTTACAGTG
>PMEC01000006.1 GCA_003155705.1 Bacteroidales bacterium | reverse complement strand
ATGTGTATAAAGGGTAGCCCCCCTGAAGGGGGGTTAATTCATTGTTCTTTAACGCAATCCATATTAATGAATGTGAATTATCTCCCCTTTAGGGGAGAGGCTGCGAAGCGGCAGAGGGGTGATTTTTTCAAGGAAAAGATTCCGAAAAACAGGTGGAGAAGTAAATTTCTTAAGGGAGTTAAGGAGCTATTACTTTCCGTAGTTATTCTTTTTGAGATCAGTCACGTTTACCTGATAGATCGGTGCAGTTGCGTATCCTTGATTACCACTATTCATAAGGTAAGTACAATCATAATAGGCATCACCGGTAACCAACAGTTCCTGACCGGACGTGAAGGTTTTAAGTAAATCAGCCCATTTACTGGGGTTACAGAAATAATATGTTGAACCAGATGATGTCACAGAATAAAAGAAAACTGTTTTATAATCTGCGGTCCAGTATACATTAGCATCTCCCTCAGTAAGGCTGAAAAGTATATCTTTCCCGCACCCGCATCGTGTTTGTTTTTTACAACCAAGATCAGCAATTAACGGTATCAGAATGATTAAAACAACTATTGATTTCCTGATGATGAAGAACTTCATTGAATCAATTTTTGATGGTTTATTATATAACACGCAAAGTAAATATTTATTTTACTGATTGCAAATAATAAAACCGTCAAAACCAGGTAATGACGGTTTTATGAAATATTGCAATTTTTTTATGCCTGAGCTGTAGGTCCTCCGAAATTAAGTGGCATAACCGGACCTGATCCGTTCACCTCTTTAATTTTCCCGTGTATAGACTCATATTTTGAAATATTATCTTCGAGAGCTGCAACAAGTCTCTTAGCATGTTCGGGAGTAAGGATAATTCTTGATTTTACCTGAGCCTTGGGTATTCCTGGCATAATCCTCACAAAATCTATTACGAACTCTGAGGCAGAATGGGTAATAACAGCAAGATTGGAATAGGTGCCCTGGGCAACTTCCTCATTAAGCTCTATACTTATCTGGTTTGAATTCTTTGGATCGGACATGGCATAATTAGATTACTTTTATTTTTCGACCTCGTTTTCAATCTCATTTTCAACTAATTGCTCAGTCCCGACAAGATTTTCGTATTCTTCAAGAGATCCTACAACAATACTGCTGTATTCCCTTCCTCCTGTTCCTGCTGGTATCAGGTGGCCAACAATTACGTTTTCTTTCAGACCTTCAAGCTTATCAACTTTCCCTAAGATAGCAGCTTCATTGAGAACCTTGGTTGTCTCCTGGAATGACGCTGCCGAAAAGAAGCTGTTTGTCTGAAGAGCGGCCCTGGTAATACCCTGAAGCACCTGACTTGAAGTTGCGGGAACTGCATCTCTTGCATCAACAACTTTGAGGTCGCGACGTTTAAGGAGTGAGTTTTCATCACGCAGTTTACGTGCTGTAATGATCATACCTGGACGAAGAGTCTGTGAATCTCCGGAATCAATAATTACTTTCTTCCCGTAAATCCAATCATTCTCATCCATGAATTCAAGCTTATCAACAATCTGACGCTCAAGGAATTTAGTGTCACCCGGATCAATAATCTCAACTTTACGCATCATCTGGCGAACAATTATCTCNNAAGTGCTTATCATTGATCTTTACACCCTGGAGACGGTACACTTCCTGAATCTCATTCACTATATATTCCTGAACCTTTGTCGGTCCTTTAATTGCCAGAATATCCGATGGAGTTATAGCGCCGTCTGACAGCGCAATGCCTGCTCTGACATAGTCATTTTCCTGAACCAGTATTTGTTTTGATAGTGGAACAAGATATTTCTTTATTTCGCCTGTTTTTGACTGAATAGTAATTTCCCTGTTGCCTCTCTTTATTTTCCCGAAAGTAACTTCTCCGTCAATCTCTGAAACAATAGCCGGATTGGAAGGATTTCTTGCTTCAAAAAGTTCAGTAACACGCGGAAGACCTCCGGTAATATCGCCTGATTTTCCAACTGCGCGAGGTATCTTGGCAAGAATATCACCAGCTTCAACCAATTTATTCAGATCGGTAACCAGGTGAGCTCCAACCGGAAGGTTATAACTCCGGAGTTCGACACCTTCTTTATTAAGAATACGGATAGCCGGGTTTTTGGTTTTATCCCTGCTTTCAATTATCACCTTCTCTTTAAATCCTGTTTGCTCATCTGATTCTTCCCGGAATGTCACTCCTTCAATAAGGTAATCAAATCCTATCTTTCCTCCTACTTCCGAAATGATAACAGCGTTAAACGGATCCCATTCGCAGATAAGTGTACCTTTATCAATCTCCTGCCCTGGTTTAATATAAAGTTTTGATCCGTAAGGAATTGTATGAGTTGTAAGTGCTATTCCTGTTTTCTTGTCAACAATTCTGAGTTCTGCAAGACGTCCGATGACAATCTCTATCTTGCCTTTATCCGGGTCATTTTTAGGCACTGTTCTTACCTCTTCTATTTCTGCTATTCCACCATACCGTGCAATCAGGCTTGATTCGGTTGTAATGTTTGATGCAGTACCTCCAACGTGGAATGTACGAAGTGTAAGCTGTGTTCCCGGTTCGCCGATACTCTGGGCTGCAATAACACCGGTAGCTTCACCTTTCTGAACCATGAGACCCGTTGACAGGTTCCTGCCATAACATTTTGCACAGACTCCTTTTTTCGATTCGCAGGTAAGAACTGAACGTATTTCAACCTGTTCAATCGGAGAATCTTCAATTTTTCTGGCAAGTTCTTCAGTAAGCTCCTGGCCTGATTCAACAATCAGTTCACCAGTAAGAGGATGATAAACATTATGCACAGTTGTACGTCCGAGAATCCTTTCATAAAGAGTCTCTACAACCTCTTCGTTCTTCTTGATAGCAGTAGCCACCAGACCTCGGAGAGTGCCACAGTCTTCCTCATTAATGATCACATCCTGAGATACATCCACAAGACGGCGGGTAAGATAACCGGCATCAGCAGTTTTAAGAGCTGTATCTGCAAGACCTTTACGGGCGCCGTGTGTCGAGATAAAATACTCAAGAACGGATAGCCCCTCTTTAAAGTTTGAAAGGATCGGGTTCTCAATAATTTCTGAACCTGTCGAACCTGATTTCTGAGGTTTTGCCATAAGACCTCTCATACCTGAAAGCTGTCTGATCTGCTCTTTCGAACCTCTTGCACCGGAGTCAAGCATCATATATACTGAATTGAAGCCTTGCTTGTCTGTCGACAGCTGCTTCATCAGCGATTGAGTCAAACGGGCATTAACGTGTGTCCAGATATCGATGATCTGATTATATCGTTCATTATTGGTAATGAATCCCATGCTGTAGTTGGAGAGAACCTCTTCAACCTGCTCATAACCTTCAGTAACGAATTTCGTCTTTTCTTCAGGAATAATAACATCATCAAGGTTAAATGAAAGACCGCCTTTAAATGCTGAATAGAATCCCTGGTTCTTGATAGCATCAAGAAAGTCAGCAGTTTTTGCAGTTCCGGCCATTTTAAGGACTCTTCCGATAATATCCCTAAGCGATTTTTTTGTAAGGATCTCATTAATGAAACCTACTTCCTCAGGAACACTCCTGTTGAAGATAACACGTCCTACTGTAGTCTCAACAATATGATTAACTGTCTGACCATCAACTTTATCATTTACTTTTACCTTTATAATAGCATGCAGGTCAACCTTGCCTTCATTATATGCAATAGTGACCTCCTCTGGTGAGTAAAATATTATTCCATCACCTTTTACTTTTTCGGTTTCAGTGCTTTTCTTTCCTTTCGTCATATAGTACAATCCAAGAACCATATCCTGGGAAGGAACGGTAATCGGAGCACCATTAGCAGGATTAAGTATATTATGAGAAGCCAGCATAAGCATCTGAGCCTCAAGTACTGCACCATTGCCAAGTGGGAGGTGAACAGCCATCTGATCACCATCGAAGTCAGCATTGAAAGCAGTACATACAAGAGGGTGAAGCTGGATAGCTTTACCTTCAATAAGCTTCGGTTGAAATGCCTGAATTCCAAGTCTGTGCAATGTTGGCGCACGGTTAAGGAGCACAGGATGACCTTTCAGCACATTTTCAAGGATATCCCAAACAACCGGATCTTTCCTGTCGACAATTTTCTTCGCAGATTTGACTGTTTTGACTATCCCACGTTCGATAAGTTTTCTGATAATGAAAGGCTTATAAAGTTCTGCAGCCATATCCTTTGGAAGTCCGCATTCATGAAGGTTAAGTTCCGGACCAACAACGATAACTGATCGTGCTGAATAGTCAACTCTCTTACCAAGAAGGTTTTGACGAAAACGTCCCTGTTTGCCTTTAAGACTGTCGCTCAATGATTTAAGCGGACGGTTGGCATCAGTTTTGACTGCATTGGCTTTTCTTGAATTATCAAAGAGTGAATCGACAGCTTCCTGCAGCATACGCTTTTCATTTCGCAGAATAACTTCAGGAGCTTTTATTT
>PMEC01000190.1 GCA_003155705.1 Bacteroidales bacterium | reverse complement strand
GCCATCCTTGGACTTATAAATTTGATCCTGATAGCTCTTTCAAATGCCGGGAATTATGAAAGGATTGGAAACACAATTGATGGACTGACAGTAATCAATTATAAAACTCTTACTCTTGGACTCTATTTTCTTACAATTGGAACGTTTCTTGGAGCCGTATGGGCTAACGAATCGTGGGGGCGTTATTGGGGATGGGATCCCAAAGAGACCTGGTCTTTAATTACNNTCACTTTTTGCATTTTCTTGTGTATTAATGACATATTTCGGAGTAAACTATTATCTCTCAGGTCTTCATTCATATGCATCAGGTGACTCAATTCCTGTACCTTCATTTGTTTATATAACGGTGATTGCGCTATGTGCACTTTCTCTTGTTGCCTACTTTAAATATTCAAACTGGAAGAAGGAGGCAGAAATTCAGGGATAAGATTGATTGTTAATATGATTGACCAATTTATCATATGTATTTGATCAATATATATTAGTAAGTAACAGAGCTACTTATAATCAAAGATAATTCTACTTCTTATCGGGTTATAGCTTGTCTGCTAACAGGTTGTATTTTGCCGGAATGCACCTCAAGCAGCCTGTTAAAAGTTTCCTTTGCAGCATCGACCAACTCGCTATACGGACGGTCAGTGACATCAATAAACCCAATGTTATAATTCTCTCCATCATTACGTCCGGTGGAAGGCTGATCTATCCA
Organism: Bacteroidales bacterium; assembly: GCA_003155705.1. Taxonomy (GTDB): domain Bacteria; phylum Bacteroidota; class Bacteroidia; order Bacteroidales; family VadinHA17; genus LD21. Next base: position 4,270 of record PMEC01000190.1, on the reverse strand, counting down.
TTGAAACCAATGTGTACCAATCAGAGCAGGATGTGCCGCTGCATTTTCTACATAATAACGATAAGCAACACCCCGTTCCTCCTGATTCCTGGTTTGAGCCAGACCCGGAGCAAGTCCCCTTCCTGGTGTGCCAAAGTGAAACTCGCCAATGATTATCGGAAGACCAGTGAAATCATATATTTTTTGCAGAGTATTCTGATTTATAGAATATCCGTAAACATTCATGCTGAACACATCAAAATAACCCTTTGATGCCTTGATGATATCGTCAGAAGGAGAACCTCCATAGCGTATTCCAAGGTTAAGGTGATTTGGATCATATTTTTTGATAGCAGCATTTACCATACCGAGAAATTTTGTAAAAGTGTTATAAGCAAATGCTTTGCGACGTTCAGGTGTGTCACCAGAGGCCAGGTACTTTTTCAGTTCGGTTTGCATAGGTGTTTCCCCTCCTTCCAAAACTGTTTTAATAAGCTCCGCCTCTCTGCCGGGCCAGGGCTGTTCGTTACCAATGAAATAACCAAGCAGATACGGATCATCCTTTTTCGGAGTACATTGACGTTTCGCCGCTGCATCAACTTTCGAAGCATAATCTGTGCTATAAATATCTGGCAGCCCCATAACTCCTGTCTCGATCCCCCATCCGCTGAGCGTTGCTACATAGGCTATCCGATGACTGTTTCCAAGGGAAGGATCTGACCAGTTTCCAACGGTATTTATGCCCCAGTTTTCCATCCGGCGCACAGTAAGGTCTATCCATTTCGAATTCCAGTCTGCACCAAACCTCCTGTAGAGATTCCAGGTATAAAAAGATGAGCCTCTGTCTCTTCTGGGTGGCTGACTGGGTGGTGTGACAGTCTGATTAGCAGCAGTGCCAGCAGGTTGATTTGAAACAACCAGACCAGCAGGAGGCAATGTAGCAAAAATATACTCTCTTCCCGGGATGCGTGATAGTTCAGCCCATGGTCCTATACCACAACTGCCTGTCGAGAAAAACAGGTGACCTTCAGGGTCAACAAACCACCATATGCCATCTATCTTTTGAACACGGAAAAATCCTGTAGCTTTAGCTTTGGTACCAGGAAAGCCACCGTACTTTGAAACCTTTAAATCACCAGGGTGTAAAGTCTTATCTTCATTATCCCAGGAAGTTTTGAGTTCATCAATTGTTTTTGCTTTACCCTGCCATTCGGAAGGTATCCATTGTCCAAACTCATCAACCAGTGGATTTGGACCAAAAACAGTATCCTGGATAGCCATGGTCAAACGAACATTGCGAATTTCAAGAGTTTGAGAATCAATCGGTTGTCTCATTATTATTCCAAGTGAGTCGACATGTTTAATTGTTCCAACGGAGCCACTGAATCCAATCCAATAACCAGGCCTTGCTGTCTTCCCTATTGCAGCCATATCCATCCCTTTTGTATTCCTTGTCTGAAAATGGACAAGAGGAATAGATGCCCTGACCCAGGCGCCCTGAAAAGGCTGTATTGTTAACCTGCGGATACCAGCACTATCATATAGTCTGAGCTCGAAACGCTGTGTAGTCGATGACTTCATTTCGAAAGTTAAAAAACCGAATGAGGACCAATCAGAAGGCAATTCAGGATTCAGCTCTTTTATTGCCCACTTCTTTTCTAATGAAGCTCCTTTAAATTTTACAATAACTGGTTCTTTCTTTACAGAACAAGCTGTCAGGAATAAAACGAATGCTATTTTAAAAAAAGATAAGGTGTATTTCATGATTCTTTTTATTGATTCATAAAATTAAACAAATTTATTTCCTGATAAAGTGATTTTTATTAACTTGAAAGAATAATTAAACCCTTAAACCAGATATCGTATGAAACAGAAATTCTATGCATTCCTTATTCTGTTGTCAATAATGAATTGCGGCAATTATGTGCACGGACAGAATTGGCCTTGTTGGCGCGGTCCTAATTCTGACGGATCAAGTATTGAAACAAACTTACCTGTCAGATGGGATTCCGTTACTAATGTACTATGGAAAATTGTTGTTCCGGGAACAGGTTATTCTTCACCAATTGTCTGGAATGACAGACTCTTTCTTACCACAGCTTTTACAGACACTCAGGAAAGAGTTCTCCTTAGTTACAATTGTAAGAACGGGGATCTTTTATGGGAAAGAACAGTGCTGAAAGCTCCATTGGAGACTAAAAACGATAACAACAGCTATGCATCAGGAACTCCGGCCACCGACGGGAAAATGGTTTATCTTTCTTTTCTTGATGGTCAGGAAGTAATAGTTGCCGCTTATGACTTTTCAGGGAAGGAGCTCTGGTTACAGAAACCCGGAAAATTTTCAAGTCCTCATGGATACTGTTGTTCCCCGGTTATTTATAAGGACGAATTAATTATTAATGGCACTTCCAAGGGAGATTCTTTTGTTGCTGCATTGAGTAAGAGTGACGGGCATGTATTATGGAAAATAACACAGGATAACCATACGCTAAGTTACAGCACGCCATTAATAAAAGAAATGGCTGGAAAAACCCAGATGATTTTTTGCGGAAATAAAGAAGTTTCTTCATATAATCCTGAGGATGGTAAACGTTATTGGTTTGTCAGTGGTCCCTCTGAAGAATTTGTTTCAAGTCCGGTTTACAATGAAAAGCATGGATTGGTTTTGGTATGCAGTTCATGGCCGGATAGGATACTGCTGGCCATAAAGCCCGACAAACTGGGTGATGTCACAACGAGCAATGTTGTATGGCAGTCAAAAAAGGGAGCTTATTATGTTCCTTCGCCTGTTTGTACTGATAATTATCTTTTTACAACTATGACCACTGGTGAAGTTTACTGTATTGAAGCTGAAACAGGCAATATCTCATGGGTAAATAATATGGGTACACAGTATTCTTCTCCCGTACTTGCCGGGGGGCTGGTTTATATGCCTAATGATGAAGGGGTAATAACAATTATTAAACCTGGTCCAAAGTTCGAATATATTTCAAAAAACCCTATCGGAGAAAAAATGTATGCTTCTCCGGCAATAAGTAATGGTAAGATTTATCTGCGAGGGTTTAAGCATCTGTTTTGCATTGGAGGAAGGATATAAGATAAATTGCTTTGAAATCTGTTTGGATAAATTAATTGCCAGAAGTACTCGAGGCAGCAATATTGAACAGATTCGACTTATTGATTAACGAAATAATTAGCGAGAATGGAATCGTTTCCCAGATTAAAAGATATTTTTTTCTTACTTTTTACTACCTTCATTTACAATAGCAACTGAAAAAAATAAAAAATTTCTATGGCAAAAAAGACCAATATAAGCGATAGTAAGCCTTTTAGTGCTCCATCTACAATCATTGATGTGCGTACCGGCATGGACGTAGACTCCCTGAAACAAGCTGTCACTGAACATTTATTTTATCAACAGGGCAGAAACATTGTGAATACTTCTCTTAATGACTTGTACATGGCTGTTTCGTATACCGTACGCGATAGACTCAAACAGCGAGAACATAGGACGATGAATGCAGTGTTTGAAAATAATGATGTACGGCTTGTAAGTTACCTGTCTGCCGAGTTTCTTTTGGGTCCTCAGCTGGGCGTCAACCTGATTGATTTGAATATTTATGATGAGATGAAGCAGTCCGTTGAAGAACTTGGCTTTGATTTTAATAAAGTTTTGGCACAAGAGCCAGAACCCGGTCTTGGAAATGGAGGCTTAGGTCGCTTGGCTGCCTGTTATATCGATTCACTGGCCTCACAACAAATACCTGCCATTGGCTATGGAATCCGTTATGAATTTGGCATCTTCGATCAGGAGATCATTGATGGCTGGCAGGTGGAAAAAACAGATAAATGGTTGCGTAACGGAAACCCATGGGAAATTGCCAGACCAGAGCTTTCGGTGAATGTTAAATTTGGTGGCCATACTGAATCATATGTGGATTCAGAGGGATGCAAATGCTTCCGATGGAAATCCGACTATATGGTGAAAGGAATACCTTACGACTCTCCTGTAATGGGATACAATGTTCATAATTGTAATTTTCTCCGCCTGTGGAAGTCTGAAGCAGAGGAATCTTTTGACTTTTCATCATTCAATCACGGTGATTATTATAAGGCGGTAGACTATAAGGTGAAGTCGGAAAATATCAGCAAAGTACTATATCCCAATGATGAAATGCTCGAAGGGAAAAAGCTGCGTCTCAAGCAGCAATATTTCTTTGTTTCATGCTCGTTACAGGATATGATGAATATACATTTGAGATATGGTGGTAAGCCACAGGAATTTCAT
>PMEC01000102.1 GCA_003155705.1 Bacteroidales bacterium | reverse complement strand
TTACTCCCTCGGCAAAGCCGGGGGTTTTTTATTTTTCAGATGACCGAACCAGGCTAGCCTGAGTGAGTACAGATGAAAAATAAAAAGGCCCTATGAGTGAAACGAATAAGGGAGTAATTTGAGCTGCAAGGTTCTCCCCAANNGGGATCATTGAAAATAATCCCTCTTTCTCCGCAGAGCTAAAATGCTCCGCTAAAAGCGGGGTTTTTTATTTTGTCAAAGCATTGAAGAAAGCTTGGTTTCTGAAGAGGCTGAAGACAAAATAAAAAAGAACTGAATGGTCATTTTAGGAAATGCTCCTCTATTAAGGTTAGTCAATCGCTTTAATTTTGAGAAATCATTTTGTCGTTTGTTAAGCAATTTTTTTACCAGCCATGGCTCCAGGCATAAGAGAATGTATTTCTTTTATATGAATTACAACTACAGCATGTGGTTTAGGCATACCCATTTTTTTTGACATTGCAGCTGCTTGTTCATATAACTCACCACTTTCATATAATGAAGTATTTCCAACAAACCTATATCCATCTAGAATATCCCTGTTAACGACAGCTACAGAAACTTTTGATCCTCTTTTTATATTTGCGTAAGTTGCACCACCAGTACCTTCAGTAAAAACAAGAGAATCTTCAGATAGTACACGAGTAGACCGCTTTGGTGCAACATTAGGTATTCCATCATGATTGACTGTTCCAATAAAACATTGCTGTGTCGCAATCATTTCTTTCATTTCCTGTGTCAGTGTTGCCATTTTTTCTACAGTTTATTTTACATATTTCAAGATATCATTACAAATTTAAGAATAGTTTTTATAACGTTTACTAATTTGGTATTGTGGCAGCGAGACAATATCTATGACCTTTTCATTTAATACATTATAAAAATCAAAACCCAGAGTATTATATTCTGGGGGTCAATTATCTTAAGTTGAATTATTTGTAGGTGGTTTAATTACTTTTAAATTCTTGAGAATTTGTGGCTGTGCTTTTCATATCATTGGCCGTATTATAAGCAGGCTTTTTTTTTATGTAATTGAAGACTCCTGCTAAACAAGTAAGATTTATGCAATGGGTTAATACATAGTTTGAAATTTCTCCGGAGGCAAAATTATTAAAAATACTAGGTGAAGTTTGATTTAAATTGAAAAACGAAATTGTCCGTCAAGGGATAATCGAACCTTATTCCACTTTCCATCCCGATTAGGAAGGTATTAAATGTTTGCGAAACATTATAATTAATCCTTCTACTGGTGAATGTTGTGTCGGTTACATTACTAAGTTCGCCAGCATAATTACTTCCTTTTTGATTACCAAATGCTAAAAAATCAAGACCTGGCCCAATATTTAAAGAAGCTGTCAAATAGCAAATCAAAAACGTCTTTCCCTTTTGTTATTTCTTCCTCATACATAGGCGATGGTGGAAGGGGTATTTGTTGCATTGGGATATTATGCCGCCGAAATTGGAATGGAAAAATTTAATAAAGTAGCAAAGCTTGGTCTCATCAGACGTACAGGGGTTAATATGGGTAGGGCAATTTTATTCTCAAAACTCATCATTATAACAGCTCTTATTCCTATTTTTTCGTTTGAAAAAGTAGAAGGAAAACTATTTTCTCCTCTTGCTTATACTCTGGGATTTGCGTTAATCGGCGCTTTATTCTTTACCCTCACTTTCGTTCCTGCTCTTACAAGCCAGTTGCTTCATAAAAATGTAGTGGAAAAACACAATCCGCTTGTTTTAGGAATGATAAAGTATTATGAAAAGCTTTTTAATTGGGTAATGGGACACAAAAATCTCAGCTTAAGTATTGCTCTATCTATTATTGTGTTGACATTTATTTCTGCAAAATTTCTTGGCACAGAATTTATTCCACACCTTGATGAAGGCTCACTTTGGGTTGAGGGTAGCGCTCCTATGAGTATTTCTCTTTCGCAGGCAAAAGTATTAGCGGATAGTATGCGTTATGATTTATTGAGGTTTCCTGAAGTTCACGAAGTGGTGTCTCAGATAGGTCGACCTGACGATGGTACTGATCCCAAAGGATTTTATGATGTAGAATGTCTGGTCGATCTGTACCCGAAAGAAAAATGGAGATCACGTTTGACAAAGGATGAGTTGATTGATAAAATGCAGCAAAGGTTGGATTCAAAATATGTCGGAGCCGTCTGGAGTTTTTCACAGCCTATTATTGATAATGTAAACGAAGCAGTTGCAGGAATTAATGTAAATCAGGCAGTAAAAGTTTTTGGTGAAAATCTGGACACTATATCAAGAATAGCGCGGCAGGTTTGTGAGAAAGTTAGCTCCATTCAAGGAATGGAAGACGTAGGTGTTCTGAAAAACTTAGGTCAGCCAGAGTTAAGAATTGACTTAGACAGGGGGAAAATGGCTGTTTATGGCATTTCTGCAGCAGAGGCTAACGCAGTGATTGAGCTGGCAATTGGCGGGAAAGCTGCATCGCAATTGTATGAAGGAGAAAAAAAATTCGACATACGGGTACGTTATCAATATCCGTTCAGAAAATCAGAAGCAGAAATAGGTGAACTAATGATTCCCGATGCATCGGGTGCAAAAATACCTCTCAAAGAAATTGCTGACATAAATCTGAGCAGCGGACCTTCATTTATATATCGTGATAACAATAAACGCTTTACTGCGGTAGCATTTGCAGTCCGGGGAAGAGATCTGGGAAGCACAGTCGCAGAAGCACAGCAAAAACTAGGAAAAGAAATCAAACTTCCCAAAGGATATTTATTAAAATGGAGCGGCGATTACGAGAGCGAAATAAGAGCAATGACGAGACTATCAATCGTGGTTCCTATAAGTCTGGTCATAATATTTATTATTCTGTTAATCCTTTTTCGTAAAATTAAGGATGTTTTGCTCGTACTTATGAATATCCCTTTTGCTCTCGTTGGTGGAATTTTAGCGCTGATCATTAGTGGAACTAACTTCAATATTGCCGCTGGAATAGGTTTTATTGCTCTGTTCGGTATATGTATTCAGAACGGAGTAATTATTATTTCTGTGTTTAAGCAGAATCTTGCAAAAAGAATGTCCCTTGATGATGCATTAAAGAAAGGCGTTATCAGCCGCGTGCGTCCTGTTGTAATGACTGCCCTGATGGCTATATTCGGACTTTTACCTGCAGCAATTTCTACTGGCATCGGTTCCGAAACCCAAAAACCGCTTGCCATTGTCATTGTTGGCGGATTATTAAGTGCGACATTACTTACACTTTTAATTTTTCCTGTTATTGTCCACAGAATTTACAGAGAAAAACATGTAACTGGATTGGTTTAGTAATAAATTAGAGTTCCCATCTCCGGTCTCACTTGTACAGTTTTTTTATCCTTAAATCTCTTTTCCCTTAATACATTAAAATCACAATAATTATATAAAGGTTCAATTGGTCACTCCGATACGGAATTATGTGCTTAATTTAGCAGGCCAATATTTCTCACGGAAATCGGAAATTAAAGGCTGATAATGAATTGTATTATAAAAAATTAACTGATAACAGAAATGAACAAAAGGACCAATAAAATAATAAAAAGGGAGTCATCAATAATTATAACTATTCTTTCTTTAACGGTAGTATTCGGGCTTTGTATTTACCCTTACAATGCTTTTAAGCGCTCTAAGATTCATACTATTGAAGGTATGATTAATTCTCAAAAGAAATTATCAGACAGCTTATCTACTCAATTTAATGGTAAACATTCTGATCAAAAGAAATTCTCTGATATGCTATCAGCAGCCTGCAATGATTCAAGTTCTGAGCAAAATGTTTCTGTTGGCCTCTGGGAAATACTGGACAAAGCATATCGGGTTGACTTAATTCCGTCATTTTACACCAGTAAGTTATTTAATCCGGTTTTCTTGAAGTTTTTAAAATCAAATGGCTTTGAGGACGACAAGTCATTTGAGAATTTCCTGAAAAAGAATTTATTGACTAAAATTGATTCCCTTAACTTATTTGAGTCTGAAAAAGTATGCCTTGAAATTTCAGACCTGGAAAACAGGGAAAGGAATTATCAATCGCAGGTTATTAATTCAGAGAGGCAGATAAAATTATCTGTTTGGGTTTTATTAATACTATTTGCAATAGCTTATCCTTTGCGTTTTATAATTCTGGCAATAAACTGGTGAAATAAGTTAATAAAACCAAATCTGAAGTACTTATCTCCACAGAGCTAAAATGCCCCGCTAAAAGCTGGGTTTTTTAGCTCTGTAAAAGCATCGAAGAAAGCCTGGTTTCTGAAGAGGCTGAAGACAAAATAAAAAAGACCCGAAGGGTCATTTTAGCTCTTCTAATTCTCCTACCCTTTATACACATCTTTTTA
>PMEC01000172.1 GCA_003155705.1 Bacteroidales bacterium | reverse complement strand
ATCTTTTACATCAGGGGTTGATAAAGAAATATAGAAGTCAGGAAAGCAACAAATATGCCTTAAAGGGAAAGTTAGTAGTCGCTCTAAACATACGAAGAAATCTTGTCCACCAAGAGCGGTTTTACACCAAAGGAACTATATACGATCGCAATAATATCTTTAATTGCATACTTTTAAAAGCAATCAGGCTTATTCCTGTGATCTCAGGACGAAGTTCAATGAAAGACAGGGTGAATCGATTATTAATTGATTTTCCAGAGTTGCCGGATATCAGGGTTAATTATGAGACATTTAGAGATTTGGTGTTTGACAGAAAAACAAATCATTACAAGGAAGCTATTGATATTGCTGCAATGCTCTTGCTTAACTATCGACCAGACATAGTTGGCGGTAGGAACCATGTACTTGCAATCTTATTTGACATGAATAAGCTTTGGGAAGAGTACGTTTTCAGACAACTTCGGAATTCCCTTCCAGATAATTGGGAAATTGAGTATCAATCAAGAATGAAGTTTTGGGAATTAAATGATAAATCCAGAGAAAAGGGAGTTAAGCCTGATGTTGTTTTAATATCTGAAAGCAAAAAGGCAACAATTATCGATACAAAATGGAAATTGCCTGATGATAATATTCCCGAGGATGGTGATCTTAAACAAATGTTTGTTTATAACGAATACTGGGGAGGACAACATGCAGTATTATTATATCCTCAATCCTATTTTAGTGAACTGCCTGAATATATCGAGGGAAGATTTGCAGACAAGTATAAAGGAGTGCCAGCACATAACTGTGGTATAATGAAAATTTCAGTACTCGATAAGGAAAATTTAAGATTAAATGAATCAGTCGGTAACAACATATTCACTTTTCTAAAAAGTAAAGCATTTGCATGAAAGATAGTGTTTTAAAGAAATTCGTTCAGGCTTTATATCAGGTTGCCAGACATAATGCTAATGTTATGGTCAAACCAGAGTTAATTCTCTGGCCTGATCCAGAAAGACAATGGGAAGCGGTTATAACTTCAATACAGAAAGAATATCCGGCATTGATGATATTTGGCAATTACCTGCCAGATATAAAACAAGGACCAGCTATTTGGATAAAATGCATGGTCGCAGGGTTGATTCCTAATGAAAGCTGGCCTAAAAGCACAACTCCAATTGTATATCTTCCAGGGATCTCTAAAAATGACCTCAGGAATATTCATAATGTTGGACTAGATCTTCAACCATTGATAGAATATCAGTACACTGGGACGATGTTTACACAGACAAATGGTAGAGAATGGACAGTTATGGCCTTCCTTCAAAACCGTGAAGAAGGATTGGGTCTTACAGTAGCTCAAGATCAAGTCACAAAATCTGCCATCCTGAAAGCCTTACCAGTTTTTTTCGAAAGCAAGGATATCAACTTTCCTGAAAACATTCTTGATGCAGATTTCTTCAATAATTTAATGTTTCCTGATATCATCCCCAATATTCTTAAATGGATGTGTAAAGGAGACAAACACCTGGCTTCATGGTCTAAAGAAAAAAAGGAAGTTTTCAAAAATATATGCAAGAATCAATATGATTTTGAATTGGATGTCAGGCTAATTAACGATATAGCAGAAAAGCTTGGCTCACAAAAACAGGGATGGCACCAGATCTGGCAGTACTATGCCAATGCCCCATCGAAATTCCCTGAAATTGAAAATCTCCTTAGACTTTCCAAACCAGCGGATCTTGGTTCAGGAATGTTTGCTTTACCAGACGAAAGCTGGCCTCAGGTAAATGAACAAATAGAGGATGAACTTAGGGCAGAATTAACCAGACTTTCAAAATTAGAACCATCTAAAGCCATCATCAGGATTAAAGAGTTGGAACAGATTCATAGTCAAAGAAGACAATGGATATGGTCAGAACTTGGAAAGGCACCCTTAGCAGCATCTTTGAAGTTCCTGGAATTAATGGGAGAACAACTTATAGAATCTTATTCCTCAGGTTCTATAAATGATATTAAGAAGTATTATTCAGAACTAGGTTTCAAGATTGACAGCTCACTGCGGAAAGCATTAGCTTCTGTGAAAACTGATAAGGACAAAGAATTAGTTAAAAATGTAATAAATATCATTTACAGACCCTGGCTTGAAAAGTTAACCATAAAGTTTCAGGAATTGATCAATAAGGATCAAAGAATATTTACAGAACAAGTTGTTTCAGAGGAGTCTGAATCTTATATTTTATTTGTCGATGCGCTAAGATGGGAAATGGCTGCAGAATTATCTGGTTTGTTATCTGATCAAGGATATGTAACTGAGTTAAGAAGTACCTGGTCGGCAATTCCAAGCCTTACTGCTACATCTAAGCCTTCAAATTCACCAATAGCAAGTCAGGTGTCTCCGAAGAGCAGCTTTAATGACTTCCGTCCTGAGACAANNTTAGGTAAAAATCATTGGCAGGAGATTGGAGATATTGACACTAAAGGCCATGCTGAACAAGCTGAAATTGTGAAAAGAATCGACGAGCTATTTGAGTCAATAAAAGAAATGTTGGATTCCATATTTGAAAAAGGTATAACCAGGATAAAAATTGTCACTGACCATGGGTGGTTACTAGTACCTGGCGGATTACCAAAAGCAACTCTCTCAAAAGATTTAATAGAATCAAGAACTGGTAGATGCGCTTTGATTAAAGAAGGTGCCGAGACAAAACTTCTGCACCTTCCCTGGAGATGGAATCCATCAGTTTTTATAGCTTATGCACCTGGAATATCATTCTTTAAGGCAAATGAAGAATACGCTCATGGCGGCTTATCATTACAGGAGTGTTTAATTCCGGAAATAATAATTGAAAGAACAGATTCGCAAATACCGCCTGCGATAATCAGGAATGTGAAATGGATTAATCTGCGCTGTACAATTGAAACGGAAAATGCTCCGGATGGATATAAGGTAGACATTCGCACAAAGTATTCAGATCCTGGGAGTTCTGTGCTTCTGTCAAAAAACCTGGTGGTGCAAAATGAAAAATGTGTGGTAATGGCAGATGATTCATTTGAATCTGGATCTGCTGTTATAGTGCTTATGGATGAAAAGGATAGGATCTTTGATAAAAAACCTACTGTTGTTGGAGAATCATAATACTTAGACTATGGAACTTGACAAAATTGATCAGATCGGTGCAAAAGCTTTTGAAGGTTATATTGTAAGGAAAGATCTTCTGGAACAATTTCGGAAAACATTTCCTGTACCGACTTATGTAATAGAATTTCTTCTTGGCAGATATTGTGCTACAACTGATGAGAAAGAGATAGCTGAAGGTTTGGAGATAGTCAAGCGGCAACTGCAGGACAGATCTGTCAGACCAGGAGAAGAGGAATATTTTAAATCCAGAGCAAGGGAAAATGGGTCTATTAAGTTGATAGATTTGATTACAGCCAAGCTTCATACAAAAACCGACAGTTATCTTGCTATTTTGCCAAGCCTTCAATTAGATGATGTCAGGATTTCTCCCGAAATGGTTAATGACAATGACAGGATGCTTACTGGTGGATTTTATGCGGAAATTGAACTTGAATATGATAGTGCAATAGCTCAGGAAAAAAATGCCCGTCCATTTGGGGTAGTAAACATTAGACCAATCCAGCTTTCTCAGAGAAATGTTCTGGATACTCTATATAAAGGACGAACACTTTTTACACTTGAAGAATGGAAAGACTTTCTTATCAGGAGTATAGGAATGGAGCCTTCAACTCTAAGTGAAAGAGCAAAAAACCTGTTGTTTGTGAGAATGATACCATTTGTAGAGAGAAACTACAATCTTATTGAGCTTGGACCAAGAGGAACCGGGAAAAGTCATCTTTACCAACAGATTTCACCTTATTCCCATCTTGTTTCAGGAGGGAAGACCACTGTAGCAAAAATGTTTGTTAATATGGGTAGTGGCGAAAGAGGTCTTGTCTGCAAATATGATGCGGTCTGTTTTGATGAAATTTCAGGTATTACATTCGATCAGAAGGATGGAATAAATATCATGAAAGGTTATATGGAAAGCGGGGAGTTCAGCAGAGGGAAAGAATCTATCCGTGCTGATGGCGGAATGGTTATGGTAGGGAACTTCGATATTGATGTTGAACACCAGCAACGAATTGGACACTTATTCGGACCCTTACCTCCTG
>PMEC01000101.1 GCA_003155705.1 Bacteroidales bacterium | reverse complement strand
TCTGGTCATTACCAAGCACATCTGCGATAATAAAGGGCAAATCCTCTGTTGTTACATTTTCTTTTTTATCGCCTAGTTCAATTACTCTCTGAGTTACTTTAGTCAGTGATTCAGGATTAAGAAAAAGACCGAATTCCTCCAGGTTTTTTCTTACCGTAGCTTTGCCTGATTGTTTACCAAGAGCATATTTCCTTTTTCTTCCGAAACGTTCAGGCATGAGATTATTATAATAGAGATTGTCTTTACTGTCACCATCAGCATGAATACCAGAGGTTTGTGTAAATACATTTTCACCTATAACCGGTTTATTTACAGGGATCCTGATTCCGCTGAATGTTTCAACTATCCTGCTTACTTTGGTAATCTCAAATTCATTTATTCCTGTTTCAGCATCGAGCTGATCACGAAGTACTCCAATTACGCTTGAAAGAGGAGCATTTCCAGCCCGTTCTCCCAGTCCGTTTACAGTTGTATGAATGCCTTTAATGCCTGCTTTAACTGCCGAGAATACATTGGCAACAGCCAGGTCATAATCATTATGAGCATGAAAATCAAAATGAAGAGAAGGGTACAGGTCAATTATTTTCTTACAAAAAGCATAGGTTTGTTCCGGGTTAAGGATCCCCAGAGTATCCGGAAGCATGAATCTCTCAATATTTTCATCCTTCAGTGAATCAAGCATGAATAAAACATAACCTTCAGAATTGATCATCCCGTTGGACCAGTCTTCCAGATAGATATTTACGTGTATATCAAGAGCTTCCGCTTTTCTTATAATTTCTTTAATATCGCTCACATGCTTTTCCGGAGTTTTTCTCAGTTGTTTTTCAAGATGTCTTAGTGACCCTTTGCAAAGCAGATTTATCACTTTTCCACCGGCATCATTAATCCAGTTAAGTGACAGATCTCCATCAACAAAGCCAAGAACTTCAACTTTTCTCTGGAGATTATTATGACGTGCCCATTCAGCTATTTTACTGAATCCTTCAAATTCTCCGGCAGAAACTCTGGCTGATGCAACTTCAATACGATCGATTTTTAAGTCTTTAAGAAGAAGTTTGGCGATATGAAGTTTTTCGAGTGGTGAATACGACACTCCCTGTGTCTGTTCTCCGTCTCTCAGAGTTGTATCCATTATTTCTATTCTCATGCTGTCAATCCTTTCTTAGCTTCGTACTCAACTATTTTATTCCTCGCATTTATCAGATAATCAATGTCATTGAAGCCATTTATCAGACACTCTTTTTTAAAGCGGTTTATTTCAAACCCGATGATCTCTCCGGTAGCAGGTATCTCAAGTGTTTGTGCTTCAAGGTTTACCCTGACATTAGTTTGCGGATCTTTCTGTACGAGATGAATGAGATTCTGTAAATTCTGTTCGGGTATTCTCACAGGAAGAAGTCCGTTATTGATTGCATTATTCATGAAGATATCCGCAAAAAAACTGGAAATCACCACCCTGAATCCATAATCGTATATTGCCCAAACGGCATGCTCCCTGCTTGAACCACATCCGAAATTTTTACCTGTAACCAGTATTTTACCTGAAAATGAAGGGTTATTAAGAATAAATGTATTATTTACACTTATTCCATCTTTCAGGTATCTCCAGTCTCGGAAAAGGTTTTCGCCGAAGCCCTGTCTGGTTGTTGCTGTTAGAAACCTGGCTGGGATAATCTGGTCGGTATCCACATTTTCTACCGGAAGCGGAATGCATGTGGATTCCAGTATAATGAATTTTTCTTTTGACATGGTTGAAGTTTTAAAAATTGGTTTAATTATTCATTAACTCAACAGGGTTTGTTATCTTACCTGTAATTGCAGCTGCAGCCGCAGTCAGTGGACTGGCAAGTAATGTTCTCGCACCTGGTCCCTGCCTTCCCTCAAAGTTCCTGTTGGATGTTGAAACGGCATATTTCCCGGCAGGGATCTTATCCTCATTCATAGCCAGACATGATGAACATCCTGGTTGACGGAGTTCAAATCCTGCATTATTTAATATCTTAAGTAAACCCTCTTTCTTAACCTGTTCTTCCACTTTTTTTGAACCCGGAACAAGAAGTGCAGTAATTCCCGGCGCCTTTTGCCTTCCTTTGACAATACTGGCGAATGCTCTGAAATCTTCAATCCTCCCATTGGTGCAGCTTCCGAGAAAGACATAATCGACAGTATGACCAGAAATCTGCTCGCCGGGCTTAAATCCCATGTAATCAAGCGATTTAATGAATGAAGCATCTCCTCCTTTATCATCCATTTCCCCAGACCCTGGTATAAAACCATCAACAGGTATTGCCATACCCGGATTGGTACCGAAAGTTATCATTGGTTTAATTTCTGAAGCGGTGATACTGATTTCGCGTTTAAACTTAACACCTGCATCGGATTTAAGGTTCTTCCATTGTTGAACAGTTGATTCCCAGTCGGATTGTTTAACTTTTTTGCTATGTTCTTTAAGGTATTCGAATGTTATATTATCAGGAGCGATCAGTCCGCCTCTGGCACCCATCTCGATGCTCATATTGCAGATTGTCATTCTTGCCTCCATACTCAGTTTTTCAATTGTATTACCACAATATTCAACGAAATAGCCTGTTGCCCCACCTGATGACAATTTAGCAATAATGTACATGATAATATCTTTGGATGTAACGCCCTTGTTCAGATCGCCGTTTACTGTTATCCTCATTGTCATGGGTTTTGTCTGAAGGAGACATTGCGAAGCCAAAACCATTTCGACCTCACTGGTTCCTATACCAAAGGCAATAGTACCGAAAGCGCCATGCGTTGAGGTATGGCTGTCGCCGCATACGATTGTCATTCCCGGCTTTGTGAAGCCCAGTTCAGGTCCGATGACATGTACAATACCATTATCCGGATGATTTAGTCCAAACAGCCTGATATTATGTTTTCTGCAGTTCTCAGTTAACTTTTCAACCTGAAGCCGGGACAGCTCATCCTTTATCGGGAGGTGCTGATCCTTTGTCGGGATGTTATGGTCTGCAGTGGCAAGCGTTCGCGATGGTCTGAACACAGGAATGCCTCGCTCTTCAAGACCATTGAAAGCCTGAGGGCTGGTTACTTCGTGAATATAATGCTGATCAATATACAGGATATCCGGTCCGTCTTCAATGGAATAAACAACATGGTCGTCCCATATTTTGTCGAAAAGTGTTTTTGCTTTCATTTAATTTTTGAAATTGCATCAATAAATGCTTCCACTGAAGCGGTTATAATATCTGTATTGGCTGAGAATCCGTAGTAAATATTTCCCTGGTGCTCAACCTGTATATGGACCTTCCCAAGATCATCACTTCCTTTGGTAATAGCCTGTATTAGGAATTCTTCAAGATGAACAGTCTTACTTATAAGTTGTTTGACTGCCGTAAAAGCAGCGTCAATCGGTCCATTACCTGTAGATGTTGCGACATGAACTTCTCCATTTACCCTGAGTCCGACTGTAGCAACAGGCATTACGGATTTACCGCAGGCGACCTGGAGGTGTTCAAGTTTAAGCTTTTTTTCTCCGTGAGAGACCTCCCCGGTAAGGATTCTTATATCCTCATCATTAATATCTTTCTTTTTATCAGCAAGTTGGAGAAAACTATGGTAAATGTCATCAATCTCCTCTTTGTTAAGCTTAAAACCAAGCAATTCAAGCCTGTGATTTAATGCAGCCCTGCCACTGCGGGCTGTAAGAATAATTGAAGATTCCCTTATCCCGACTTCTACAGGATCGATGATTTCGTAATTATCTCTTTTCTTCAGGACACCATCCTGATGAATTCCTGAAGAATGGGCAAAAGCATTTTTGCCTACTATGGCTTTATTTGCCTGAACCGGCATACTCATCAGCGTTGAGACAAGACGGCTTATGCTATAGATCATTTTTGTGTTGATGTCAGTCCTCAGATTAAGGTCGTGATGACTTTTAATAATCATAGCAATTTCCTCAAGGGAAGTGTTACCGGCTCTCTCGCCTATGCCATTGACGGTGACCTCCACCTGTCTGGCGCCGTTAATTACTCCCATGATAGTATTTGCGGTCGCCATTCCGAGATCGTTGTGACAATGGGTTGAAATTATCACTTTGTCTATATTCGGAACATTATCTTTAAGGAATTTTATTTTTGCACCATATTCCTCAGGAAGGCAATAACCGGTAGTATCAGGTATATTTACCACTGTAGCTCCAGCCTTAATTACTGCTTCTATCACCTTTGCCAGGTACTCATTATCCGATCTTCCCGCATCCTCAGCATAAAATTCCACGTCCTCAACGAATTTTTTAGCATACTTTACTGAATCTGAAGCTCTTCTGATTATCTCTTCAGGCGTGGTCCTTATTTTATGTTCTATGTGAAAGGGTGATGTTCCTATACCCGTATGAATTCTTTTCCGTTTTGCATATTGAAGGGCTTCAGCTGCTACCTCGATATCTTTTTTGACAGCCCTGGTGAGAGCGCAGATAATAGGGTTGGTAACAGACTTGGAAATTTCAACCACGGACTTAAAATCACCCGGGCTTGATATGGGAAAGCCTGCTTCAATTATGTCAACGCCAAGATTTTCAAGGGCTTGTGCTACTTCAATTTTTTCAACGGTGTTCAGCTGGCATCCCGGAACCTGTTCTCCATCTCTGAGAGTAGTATCGAAAATTATTACCTTATCATCCATTTTAATAAGTTATTTGTAAAAGAGTTATTTCACTGGTCTGAGTTTTCGCACAGCTGCACCCGTTCTCCACATTTCTGAACCGCCAAGTTCTTTAAGTTCAGCATCGAGTACCTCTTTATAATTGGCAGCACCGGTTGACTGAAGAACTCTGACACATTCTTCACCGGATTTGACCTTATTGTAAAGTTCAGTGAAAACAGGAAGAGTTGCTGCCTTGAATTTTGGAAGCCAGTCGAGTGCCCCGCGCTGAGCTGTTGCACTGCAATTGGCGTACATCCAATCCATACCTTTTTCATCGACAAGGCGGATTAAACTCTGCGTTAGTTCTTCAACTGTTTCATTAAAAGCTTCAGAGGGACTGTGTCCGTTATCTCGCAGAACCTGGTATTGTGCATCCATTATTCCTGCCAATGCACCCATAAGTACCCCCCGTTCTCCGGTAAGATCACTGAAAACCTCGTTTTCAAAAGTTGTTGGGAAAAGGTATCCTGAACCAATAGCAATACCCAATGCAATTATGCGTTCTTCAGCTCTGCCGGTAAAATCCTGAAAAACTGAATAGCTTGAGTTAATACCGGCACCTGCAAGGAAATTCCGTCTTACGCTCGTTCCTGAACCTTTTGGAGCACAGAGGATAACATCAATGTCAGCAGGAGGTATAACTCCGGTATGTTCTTTATATGTGATAGAAAACCCATGTGAGAAATAGAGTGCATCACCTTTTTTGAGACAAAGTTTTAATTTTGGCCAGAGAATTCTTTGTGCCGCATCAGATACCAGGTATTGTATGATGGTACCTTTTTTTGCAGCCTCCTCGACAGGGAATAAAGTCTTACCCGGTATAAAACCATCGGCCAGGGCTTTGTCCCAATCGGCTTTAAACTCCGGAGCCTGGCCAATAATAACATTAATGCCGTTATCCTTCATATTCAATGCCTGGGCCGGACCCTGAACACCGTATCCAATAACTGCGACGAGTTCATTTTTAAGAACTTCACGGGCTTTTGAAAGTGGAAACTCTTCTCTTGTTACTACATTTTCGACGACACCGCCAAAATTAATTTTTGCCATGATATTTAATAGTTAAGTTAATTACTATGATATACTATATACTTCTGCTTCTTCATTTTTAGTCCTGCTGGCCTGATCCATTTCAATGAGATAGGCATTCAGTTCCTTTACCTGTTTTGTAATAGCTACCCTTCCTGATCTTACATATTGCAAAACCCCATAAGGTTCAAGTTCGTCGAGCAGCCGTACGATCTCGCTTTTATGTCCGGTTTTTTCCAGCACCATGTATTCCGGTGTAATTTCAAGGAAACGTGCGTTATGTGCCCTGACTATATGGTCAATAATATTTCCCGACATTAATGCTTTTGTCGGAACCTTGAATAATGCAATCTCCTGATATACTATTTCTTCGGATGTGTGAACAAATACCTTCAGTACATCAATCAGCTTCTCAAACTGACGGGCCACTTTCCTGACCATTTCATCGGTTGTCCTTACAGCAAGTGTGAGAAGCTGTACGCCTTTAACAGCAGATTCTGAGGCAGTTATACTGTCGATGTTTATCTGTCTCCGAGTAAGTATTATTGTTATCTGGCTCAGGATCCCGATATGATCCTCGGTAAATAATGATATTGTAAATTCTTGTTTCATAGCTTCATATTATTATGTTAATCTTATATCTGAAACTGACGATCCGGGTTCTACCATTGGAAATACATTTGCTTCTTTTTCTATGACGACCTCAAGCAGGTAAGGACCTGGCGCTGCAAGCATTTCGATAATGGAATCTTTAAGTTCAGATCTCTCCGATACTCTTTTTGCCGGAATATTAAATCCACCTGCAATTGTCACAAAATCGGGGTTCACCATCTCTGTGGAAGCATATCTTTTTTTAAAGAACATATCCTGCCATTGCCTTACCATTCCAAGGAAACTGTTATTCAGGATGATGATCTTAACCGGAACTTTGTACTGCAGGATGGTGCCAAGTTCCTGAATTGTCATCTGGAAACCGCCATCCCCAATAAAAGCAATGACAGTTGAATCAGGACGGCCAATAGCTGCTCCGATTGATGCGGGAAGTCCAAATCCCATAGTTCCCATTCCTCCTGAGGTTACCAGTGTGTTTGCGTGAGCAAACTTATAGTAACGTGCGGCAACCATCTGGTTCTGTCCGACATCAGTCACAACTATAGCATCCCCTTTTGTAAGATCGGAGACAAGGTTGACAACTTCTCCCATCTTAATCTCCCCTGAAATAGGTTTTATCTCCGATTTTATTACTTTGTCATATTCTATCTTGTCGCAAATCCTGAATTCCCTTATCCATTTTTCAAAAGAGTTGTTTTTAACCAGAGGCATCATGTACCTGAGCACCTCTCTGGCATCGTTGTTTATTTCAATATCAACCACCACATTCTTATTTATTTCGGCTTCATCAATCTCTATGTGGATTATGCTTGCTTTTTTGGCATATTCTTTAAGATTACTGGTAACACGATCGTCAAATCTCATTCCGATGGCAATTATAAGATCAGCCTCATTGGTAAGCAGGTTTGGGGCATAGTTTCCATGCATGCCCAGCATGCCAGCATATAATCTGTGATTTGCAGGAAATGCAGATAGCCCAAGAAGAGTAAGAGCTACCGGAATACCTGTTTTTTCAGCAAATTCCTTCAACTCTTTTTCTGCTTTTGAGATCAGAACTCCGTGTCCTGCAAGAATCAGTGGTTTAGTGGCATGGTTAATTAGTATTGCAGCAGACTCGATTTCTTTTGTATGAAGAGGAATGTGCGGATTATAACTTCTGATATATTCACATTTTTTGTAGACAAACTCGGATTTCTCGAACTGAGCATCCTTCGTTATGTCGACGAGAACCGGACCGGGACGCCCTGTTGTTGCAATGTAGAATGCCCTGGATATTGCATCCGGTATTTCAGATGCTTTTTTTACCTGGCAATTCCATTTGGTTACCGGCATCGAAACACCCAGGATATCAGTCTCCTGAAAAGCATCAGTACCTATTAATCCGGAAGCAACCTGAGCGGTAATAAAAACAACAGGAACTGAATCGAGGAATGCATTTGCAATGCCAGTAATAAGGTTGGTCGCACCGGGTCCTGAAGTTGCAAAACAGACACCTGGTTTTCCGGTAACCATCGAATATGCCTGAGCTGCATGTGCTGCACCCTGTTCATGGCGTGTAAGTATATGATTGATTTTATCACTGTAATCGAGAAGTTTATCATATACTGGCATAATAGCCCCTCCAGGGTACCCGAAAACTGTCTCTACACCTTCCNNAGTTGAATTGTTGTCTTACAGTCTTTTTATGTTTTCCTTTGTCATCTTTATTACCTACTTCCTACTTCCTAAATCAGCCTCACAGCCCCGAGGTCAGCCGAACTGACGGTTGCAGCGTAGGCTTTTAGCGAAGATGGTATTTCTCTGCTGCGGGCTACTGGTCTATAAGCTTTGGCGCCTTTAAGTTTTTCATCTTTTTTTCTTTTTTTAAATTCATTATCAGATAATAATACATTGATTTTTCTGCCAGTGATATCTATTTCAATGCGATCTCCGGTTTTCAGCAATGCCAGTTCACCTCCAGCAGCTGCTTCCGGAGAGACGTGGCCCACTGATAAGCCGGAAGTTCCTCCGGAGAAGCGTCCATCGGTTATAAGAGCGCATTTTTTATCCAATCCCTTTGATTTGAGGTAGGAGGTAGGATATAACATCTCCTGCATACCAGGGCCGCCTTTTGGCCCTTCAAATCTTATTACAACAACTTCACCTGGTTTGACTATTCCGTTAAGTATGCCTTCAACTGCATCTTCCTGGGAATCAAATACTCTTGCATTTCCAATGAAATTAAAAATAGCAGGATCGACTCCGGCAGTTTTAATTATGCATCCATCTCTTGCAATGTTACCGTGAAGAACTGCTAATCCACCATCTTTGTTATAGGCATTTTTTACACTCCTTATGCAACCTTTTTCGCGGTCTGTGTCTAACTTTTCATTCAAAGATTCATTGAATCCCAATTCTAAACTTCTTTTATTGGAAGGAGCAGATCTGAAAATATTAAATGCTTCAGGAATAGCTTTCTCACTCATAATATCCCAATCTGAAACTGCTTCATAAAGAGTGGCATAGTCCACCCGTTTGACAGAACAATCAATCATATTATTTCGGGCAAGCTCACCAAGAATGGAAAAAATACCACCCGCCTGATTGACATCCTGAACATGAAAATGTGAGCTCGGTGCTACCTTGCAGATGTTTGGTATTTTACGTGAAAGCTCATCTATATCCTTCATTTTAAAATTGACTCCGGCTTCATGAGCTATTGCGAGAAGATGCAAAACTGTGTTGGTTGACCCTCCCATTGCAATATCGAGTGACATAGCATTCAGAAACGCTTCACGTGTAGCGATTGATTTGGGAAGAACATCAGAATCTCCTTCATTATAATATCTGTTTGCAAGATTTACTATTAATGCCGATGCTTTCATAAACAGTTTCAACCTGTTACTGTGGGTGGCCAGCACGGTTCCGTTCCCTGGAAGAGCGAGTCCGAGAGCCTCATTAAGACAATTCATTGAGTTTGCCGTGAACATACCGGAACATGAACCGCATGTAGGACATGAAGCTTTCTCGATATTATCCAGATCGATGTCGCTTATTGAATTATCTGCAGCAAGGACCATTGTATCTACAAGGTCATATGTTTTATTATTGTATGTACCTGTTTCCATCGGCCCTCCTGATACGAAAACAGCAGGTATATTAAGCCGCATTGCAGCCATCAGCATTCCTGGAGTAATCTTATCACAATTGCTTATACAGATCATTGCATCTACCATGTGGGCATTGCACATGTATTCAACGCTATCGGCTATCAACTCCCTTGATGGGAGGGAGTAAAGCATGCCGTTATGACCCATCGCAATGCCATCGTCAATAGCAATGGTATTGAATTCAGCAGCAAAAAGTCCGGATTTTTCAATTTCCTTTTTAATGATCTGACCAATAGTATGAAGGTGAACATGTCCGGGAACAAACTGTGAAAATGAATTGACAATTGCTATTATGGGTTTTCCGAAATGTTCTTCTTTCATTCCGTTTGCACGCCATAAACTTCTTGCTCCTGCCATCTTGCGGCCAGTCGTTGTTGTTGAACTTCTGAGTTGGTTCTTCATAATTATATTTAAAAAAAGGCTTCCCGTTTTTCCGGAAAGCCTTCATATGTTTTAAGATACTATATACTATTTCCGGATCAGGGTGTTTCCCAGATAAGAATAATATAAATAATAAATAGTACAGAGTTCTTCATCATTTGCTTTCAAATTGATGTCCAAAAGTAGTTATATTTTTAATATTTCAAAGCAAAACATCGCTTTTATCACTTTTTTAAATCTTATTTTTTCCCGTCAGCAACAATGTTGGTTCCATTTTCCGGTTGAAAATTAATATGTTATCTGTTTTATTCTCCTAATAATTTCCTGAAAAAATAATAAAATATTATCCTTGTTAGCAGATTAATCTACATTCTTTAAGAAATTATTTCTGAGTGAATCTTGTCATGAAACCGCCACCTGTTTCAAGGTTAATTGTTAATATATCTTTTGCCTGCGATGTCCCTGAGGTCACTCTAGCTGAAGCCGGATTATCCGGATTGTCGCTTAATATCAGTGTGTTAAATATGCCGGCACTGAGAAATGAAAGCGGTATTTTTATTGTTCTGGGCTGTAATCCGTTCATTACTGACAGAAACCATGTTGACCCTTTTCGTTGTGCATACACCGCCAGTTCACCTATTTCCGATGGTGCCAGTACCCTGGTTTCATCCCAGACTGAGGGTATACTTTTTACCATTTCAAGGCATGGATTTGAAAGGATATTTGCAGGATTAGCAGCGTAAGTTATAACAGGAGCCGAATAGATTGCGGCTGTTGTAACCTGATGTACCCATGTTGTATTTTTTCGTCTGTCGCCAAAGTGGCAAACAGAGTAATCGGCTGGTCCGGCAAGCATCCTTGTAAAGGGAAGGGTTGTTTCGTGAGTTGCCCTGTCGACCAATTTACTGGCTTCCATTCCCTTAACCCCTTCATAAATCAAGATGTTAGGCCATGTGCGCGCCAGCCCGGTTGGTTTATTGGCGCCATGAAGGATCAATGAAAGCTTAAGAGCTGCAGTCTCTTTCATTATTGATTCATATAGATCAATAAGCTCTTTGGCTTCATGGTCGAAAAAATCTATTTTGATACCTGCAACACCTAGGTTGTGCAGATGCCGGAAAAACTTATTTCTTTCATCAGGATCCCGGAGTTCTTTCGAATGTTTCCAGACGATGATCCTGACTCCAAGCTTATTTGAGTAATCGACCAGGGCCTTCAAGGAATCATCAGGCCATTTGCTCCAGAATCCTTCAAGAACATTATACTCAAACCCAAGCTCTCCTGCCATTCTGGAAAATTCTTTCATTGTTTTAAGTGAACCATCACCGCCTCCATCAAGATATTTCCATACCGCCCTTCCAGGCTTTATCCAGTCAGTTTTAATTCCGTCAGGGAAAAGCTCCTTATCGGGAGGCGGACATAGATTGGTGACAGCATCGCAATTAACAAGCGTATTCAGGTCCTTACCGACTATAATCACCCTCCAGGGTGTTGTAATAGTCCCTTTTACTTCTGCAATTTTTGAAAGTCGTTCGGCATCTTCCTTAGTGTAGCGAAGCACATAGGGATATGAAGCAGGATGACTGTGCCCAAGTCTAAGAACAAAACCGTTCCTGCCATCTGTCTGCAAAGCCATACCGGCATAATTGACCAGGTTGGCTTCAGTTATTGATGCGTACCCGGTTCCACCGGGAAGCTTGATAGTCAGGGGAGGGGCAGCCCACTGACCTGCAGGAATTGTATCTATCAGCTTCCTGACATGGACCCCTTCATAATGCATATAAAGATCATGGTACCAGACTGTACTTCCTTTTGGTAGCCTGAAGACTGTAGATTCATCAGGTTTTCTCATCAGGTTTGTATTTCCTGGAACAATAAACCTGAATGCAACTGCATTATTAAAAGCCCTTAATTCAAGTATATAATTTTCTCTGGCTCCGGTTTGAGAGATCCAGATTATTGATCCATTGCATTTGTTTGTGGCAACAGAATGTAATCCGTTCCATGGATATGTTTCATCTATTGAATATTTTTCAGTTTTACCCAGAACCAGATTGTTTGTTATAGCATTCCCGTCGACAATAAAAACAGCTGATGAAGCTTCAATTATCTGATGACCATCCGACTTAACAGAGAATGAAAGCTGTTTCCCGGTAAGAAATACTTTGAAAACAGTTTTACCATCAGGGCTCTTGACCAGGACGTCATTTTGGGCATTTACCGGAATGATGAATAAAGAAAAAGATAAGAGAAAGATTGCAAGAGTCCGATTCAAAATTTTCGACATATCATTTCTTATTGATTAGTATTCAATCTGATTTATAATAAAAACATAAGGGCTNNCTTTAGTCCAAAAGTTATTTTAAAAATATTTTTACAATTCAATACTAATAATCTTTCAAAGGCTTAAGCACTTTTTAAAATTTATTAACAACAATAAATCTTCATCATTCATTGTGTCCTTCCGTTCTGCCTTACTTGCTCATAAGGTTTATTAAGCTGATTCGTTGTTACAATCTCGAATCTGCCCTGCTGGCGGATATCAGTTGATGAGCTTCCGATCATCACCTTGAACCAGCCGGGTTCCACAACCCATTTCATATCCCTGTTGAGCATCTGAAGTTCTTCCGGAGAAAGTGCGAAATGAACATTTTTAGTCTCTCCCGGAGCAAGATTTACCCTTTCAAATCCACGCAGCTCCTTATCGAACCTGATAACTGAACTTACCTCATCACAGATATATAACTGAACTATCTCATCGCCAGCCATCTGCCCTGTGTTTTTGACATCAACAGAGACATCAACTAAACCGGATGCCATCTGTTTTTCCGGTGCGATTTTAAGATTTGAATATTCAAAAGTTGTATAGCTTAGTCCAAAACCGAAGGGATAAAGGACACCATTAACTGTTGTTCTGGCCTCAGCCTGTGCACTTGGTTTTGAGGGAAAGACCATCGGGATCTGGCCAACAGATTTCGGAAATGTAAATGTAAGTTTTCCACCGGGGTTATAATCTCCGAAAACTATATCTGCGACAGCCTCACTTCCATATTTCCCCGGGATCCATTCTTCAATTATGGCGTTACAGTACTTGTTAGCCCAGTTGATTGTGATAGCCCTTCCATTCATAAGAACAAGAATAACAGGTTTTCCAGTCTCATGGATCTTGGTCAGAAGAAGTTGCTGATTTCCTGAAAGGTTAAGGTCAGTCCTTGATTTTGATTCTCCTATGACATTATCATCTTCACCCATAACAAGCACAACGACATCAGAAGTCTTTGCTTTTGTAACGGCATCCTCAATATCTGCAATATCTTTTGGATCAGGGTCAAAAGGAAGGATTTCACTTTCCGGCCAGTGTGAGTCGATAATACTGCAACCTTTTGAGTATGTAACATTAATGTCGTTTCCTAATTTTGCTTTAAAAGCTTCGATCATTGATTTGTAGCTGATTTTCT
This sequence comes from Bacteroidales bacterium, assembly GCA_003155705.1. Classification (GTDB taxonomy): domain Bacteria; phylum Bacteroidota; class Bacteroidia; order Bacteroidales; family VadinHA17; genus LD21. The sequence goes on along the minus strand of PMEC01000101.1, from coordinate 15,003 downwards.
TTGGACCATATCGTGAAAGTGAAAATTTCTTATTATCAGCATCAGGTCCTGCAACGAGGATGTTTTTTACATTTTCCTTTTTAAGTGGCAGAAAATGATCCTGGTTCTTAAGAAGTATCATCGATTCATAAGAAGCCTGTTTAGCAACTTTATCATATTCGGGGTCAGCATAAATCTTGTCTGATTCTTCAGGATTTTCAATATAGGGTTTATCAAATAAGCCAAGCCAGAATTTTACCCAAAGGACATCCCTGACCCTGCTGTTGAGTAACTCCATGGATACTGAACCTTCTTTAACGAGTTCGCGTAAAGGAGTAAGATAAGTATCAGGTGTCTTGAATGTCGTTCTTACATTAAGTCCTGCCTCAAGTGCCTGTCTGACAGCATCTTTGTAATCAGGAGCAACGCGATGTTTCGACCATAGGAATTCAAGAGCTTCACTATCTGAGACCACATAGCCTTTGAACCCATATGTCTTCCTGAGCAGATCAATAAGAAACTCAGCAGATCCACTTATCGGAACGCCGTCATAATCATTGTAAGAACTCATTGTTCCGTGTGCCTGGCCCTTTGTGAATGCAACGCGAAATGGCTCCAGTAAAAGAGTATGCATCTCACGTAGTCCGATCTGCGGATCAGTACGGGCGCTTCCGTCACGTCCTCCGATTGGGATGCTGTAATCTGCAAAATGTTTTGTGGTTGAGACCACATTATGATCTTTCTGGATTGCAAGAACCTGCTGTAATCCCAATTGAGAAACCAAATATGGATCTTCTCCATAGCAATCCATGATGCGACCCCACCGGGGATCGCGACCTACATCCAGAATGGGTGAATATACATTGGTAAATCCGGCTGCTTTAGTCTGGATGGCTGTGATTGAACCTATATGTGATACAAGCGCTTTATCCCATGTTGATCCTATACCGACCTGTGCAGGGAAAAGTGTTGCTCCCGGAAAGCAAGCTCCATAGATACCTTCATTTGTAAAGTCAATGGGTATGCCAAGCCTGGTCTCTTCAATAAACCACCGCTGGACTTCATTTATTGTTTTAACATGAAGGCTGGGCGGCCAGGAAAGAGCCGGGGATCTTACCCCGTTGCAATGTTCATCAATATTTGCCAGTCCGTCTTTCCATATCTTTGTCTTCCATTCAGGTGTCGGAAGGGAGTCCTTTAAGACATTTGGAAAGCCATACAATGTCACCAGCTGACAGGTTTTTTCATCAACGGTCATCTGGCTCAGCAGGTCATTTATGCGCTGATCAATGTCCAGTGCAGGGTTTTCATATGGATCCATTTTCCCGTTCTTGTTGAAATCGATCCAGCCCTTTTTGTACATTTCCTTATTCACATAGGGAGAATATTTATTCTTCCCCTGGGAAAAAGTGAATTGCGGTACCATCAGCATCAATACTGACAAAATGAAAATAGTTCTTGATAATTGTTTCATATTAAGCTTATTAAAGAAATGCTTTTTCTTAGTTGAGATTTATTATTGAAGTAATATTTAAGCAGTGATTTCCCTGTGTCTCTCTGTGTCTTCTCAGTGGACCTCTGTGTAATATTTTTTTATTTCACAGAGGTCCACAGAGTCCCGATAACTATCGGGATCACTGAGTTCCACGGAGATAATATCATTAATTATCTGCCACTTTATTTATTAAGTGGAACAGACTATTTATTTTCGATTTGACCTCTCACCTCAACCTTAATTACCGATGCAATAGGATCGGGTGCTTTGGAAGGCAGGATTATTGTAAGACCTAATCCTGAGCCGGTAGTCCTGAGCCTGGCTCCTGTAGCAAGGACGGTTGCCGATGAAACACCATTTTTCAGACCTGGGATTGAAAGTTTTCCATCAGCAGGCCAGTTAAATACTGAAAAATAGAGTGTTGTCCCGTTTTTAGATTCCTTTTTGGTACAACGGCCCCAATCGAACAGTCCCCAGGGACTTGCTTTTGTGCCATACACAGCTTCTCCGTTCACTTTCATCCACTGGCCTATTCTGACAAGAATATCAACACTTTCGGGAGGAAATTCTCCCTGATCTGTAGGTCCAACGTTTAGAAGAAAGTTGCCTCCTTTCGAAGCAATATCCAGGAGGTTATGAATCAGTGTCTCAGGAGTTTTGTAATTATGATCATAGCTTTTATAACCCCATGTACCGTTCATTGTCATGCATGTTTCCCAATCTGTTCCATCAAGGTCAGCAAGGTTGGGGATCCGTTGTTCAGGTGTTTTATGATCACCTGCGAAATTTGGACGTTTAAGACGATCGTTTGTAATAATTGCGGGCTGAAGTGCAAGTAATGTCTGTAGTTTTGTAGCTGCTTCGTCAGTCATATCGGTTGGTGTATCCCACCATAATACTGCAACGTCACCGTAATTTGTCAGTAGTTCTTTCACCTCCGGAACTGCAACATCATCAATATATTGCGCAAATGTCTTTTTCTCCTGAGCCGGATCCCAATGTCCCCGGTGTTCCTTTGTATAGGCATCAATTATTACTGAATCGGGATTCGCCCAGCCTTCTTTTGTCACTTTACGGGAAGCTGCACCTCCCGGATTATTCCAGTCCTGCGCCTGAGAGTAATAAAATCCCAGCCTTATCCCATACTTTTTACATGCAGCTGCAAGTGGTTTGAGAAGATCCTTGCCATAAGCAGTGCCGTCGACAACATTCCATTTGCTGGCTTTTGTTTCAAACAACGCAAAACCATCATGATGCTTTGAGGTTATGACAATATATTTCATACCGGCATCTTTTGCCATTTTCACCCATGCATCAGGGTCGTATTTTACAGGATTGAACTGTTTTGCCATTGCCTGGTAATCGGCTACGGGTATTTTAGCCCGATTCATAATCCATTCACCTATTCCCCCGATCTGCCTTCCGTCCCATGTTCCGGCAGGGACAGAATAGACACCCCAATGGATAAACATACCAAATCTGGCTTCGCGCCACCATAGCATCCGCTCATCTTTTGTGAGTACTTTCTGTGCAAAAGCTCCCTGCAAAAGGAGCAGAATTGCTGTCAATGTGATGATTAATTTTTTCATTAATTGAGGTTTAAATACATTGATATAAATCAATATAATAGTTGATATAAATTAATATATAAATGATGTCTAAATATACAATTTCTTTTATTCTCTGTGACCCTCTGTGAATACTCAGTGGATCTCTGTGAAATAAAAAATAAAGAACTAGCACAGAGTTCCACGGAGAAGTCACAGAGTCACACTGGGCTTTTGCAAATAATTCAAAACATTAAAATTTGTTTTACAAGTTCTTTAAAAAACTTTTTATTCTAACCAGATGACAGGGTTTCGTATCGGCAGGTTGCGTATAACCTCTTCAACCTCAGGAAAATGTTTAAGGGAGGACCAGGTATCAAACCATTGTTTTTCAATGAACTCATTTGCTCCAAATACCAGGAATGGTTGTGCTACCGGCCACTCATCCCAGTACATAACATCATGATTAAAAGGCCATTTACTTTTATCAGCCATATAAGGAAAGAGGAACTCGATACCTTTCCTGATCGACTTTCCATCGGTTGTTTTGTAGTTCCACAGGTCATTTTTTTCATCAGAAAGGATCTGACAGATCATTGTCATTGCATCCAGATTGAATATAGAATACCCGTATGGTTTTGTTCGTCTCAATTCCTGAGGAAAACTTCCATCTGTAGCCATCTGATCGGGGAGGAGGGTCTCTTTATAACGGGTCCGGCAGAATTCAAGAATCTCAGTGTTCCCGATAAGTTTTGCAAAAGAGGCCACCTGCATTACCCAGCAGGTACCGTGATTATTTTTTGCATTCATTTCATCTTTACCGTACTGATGAGTTGTAAGCCATCGGAGATAATCTGAAAACCAGGATTTTATCGCATCAAGAAGTTTTTTATCTATGCATTGTGCATTCTGCATTGCTATGATACCCTGAGCAACCTCCATCAGCTGAATAGTATCAATTATCCCTATGCCTCTTCCGGTGAATCTTCCCTTAATAGCCTGTGAATATAGAAGTGACGGGTTCATACAAGTGGCAGTATCAGAAAACCAGGCTTTCAGATGGACAAATGCCTGTTTTACGTACTTTTCATCACCGGTGATTTTATAGGCAGAGGCAAGTGAACCTACTATCTGACTCAGCCTGATCATGGCTTTTCTATGGTCAATAAAATTATCCGGATTAGTCATTCCATCCTTCTGGATATAAGGACCATCCCGGTTTGCCGGATCGGGCCACCAGTAATCTCCTTCTGAATAGAAATCATGTTTTCCTCCAGCGCTTCGTTTGCACAGGAACATAGTTACGGTCTGGGGAGCCTGGTTTAAAACTTTATCAGCCCTGGAAATAATTTCACTGCGCAAAAGCTTTATGATCTCCTTTTCATATCCAGTACCGGCCTTTAAGTTTGAAGAAGAAAAGAAGAAAGACTGAAAAACTATTAATAGTATTAAAGTCAAAATGTGGTTTTTCATTTAATTGATTGTTAGGTTTTTAATGTGGATTCACCCTTCGAAGGGTGAATAATTGCACACCCTCATATCGTTATTAAAGTATATTTCTTCCCCTTTTCAGTCATAAAATCAATTATATATTTCTTCTGAACTAAAATTTTCTGTAGAGGAACTTTACTATTGTTTATAAAAGGTGGTTCGGGATTGAGCTTATAGAACGGATTCGGATTTGATCCGACGGCAGTAACTGATTTTGTCTCAACAACTTTCATTGGAACTTTTGTACAGATTCTGCAATTTCCTCCTAGTAATGAAAAGATTTCAGAATTTTTTAAAGCCCCGTTTTCCCATTTCATATTTACTCTGAATCCTCCTTTTGCCATCAGCCCTTTTACCTCACCATTTGGCCATGCTGATGGCAAAGCAGGGATGAGACTTATTTGTCCGTCGTAGCATTGCAGCAACATCTCTGTAATACCCGCCGTTCCGCCAAAATTGCCATCTATCTGGAATGGAGGATGACCATCAAAAAGGTTGGGGAATGTTCCTCCTCCTTTATATGATGGATTTTTTGGACCAATATAAGTCAGCCCAGCTTTAAGTATTGAATAGGCATGATCGCCATCCTCAAGCCGCGACCACCAGTTTATTTTCCATGCCATTGACCAGCCTGTGCTGATATCACCCCGATGTATAAGCGATTGTTTTGCTGCGGCAGCCAGTTCAGGAGTTCTGACCGGGCTGATCTGCGTACCCGGAAATAGTCCAAATAATTGAGAAATATGTCTGTGTGTATCCTTTGGATCATCCAGATCGAGAAACCATTCCTGGATCTGTCCGTATTGCCCTATATGATAAGGATATAGACGCTTAACTGCCTGTTGAAGTTTTTCCTTGTATCCGGGTTCTGTATTCAGTATTTCAAGTGTCCTTATACAGTTATTAAAAAGATCGCGTGTGATTGCCATATCCATAGTTGTAGCCATGCTTATCTCATAGGTCTTTCCATTTATTTTGAAAGTATTCTCAGGTGAAGAAGAAGGATTCGTGACAAGATAGCTGTCAGGTCCTTCAACCAGCCATCCAAGAAGGAACTGTGAAGCCCCTTTCATCAGAGGCCATGCTTTTTCGCGAAGGAAAGTCTCATCACCGGAGTATTCAAAATGACGGAAAAGATCCTGGCAGAGCCANNGCTCCTCCCATCGGCCAGCAGGACCATCTTACCGAGGCGCTTTTATCCCAGTCGCCTCCACCGGGAGGAGACGTTTTGGCCCATATGTCTGAGTTATGAAACACGCACCAGCCGGCTAAACCGAAATTAACTTTTGCAGTTTTTGAACCATTGACTGAAAGGCTGTTAATAAATGTAAACAAAGGAGTATGGCATTCCGCAAGATTTGTATTCTCGGCGGGCCAGTAGTTCATCTCAGTATTTATATTTGTGGTATAATTACTTCCCCATGGCGGCTGAACATTATCATTCCACAGTCCCTGAAGGTTTGCCGGGTTGTCCTGATCGCGCGAACTTGAAATCAGCAGGTATCTTCCAAACTGATAATATAGAGCCTGTAACTGCAAATCACTTTGCCCTTTATTGAAACGGATCAAACGGTCGTCGGTAGGAAGTTTTACTGCTTCCTTATCCAGACCCAGATCAAGACTCACCCTGTCGAACAGTTTCCTGAAATCAGATATATGAGCTGATTTCAGCTCTTCAAAAGTTTTATTACAGGCCGAATTAATTATAGCTGTTGCTTCAACTGAAGGATCTTTCCCGTTGAGCCCCGGAGACTTGTCGAAACCATTATAGCTCGTTGCTCCTGCAACATAAAGTATAACATTATCGGCTCCTTGGATGATAAGCTTTCCATCTGAAGAGGAAATAGTTCCACCAGAAGTCNNGTGAGCAACATGATATGGAGCCTTGCCCCTGAGTACAATAGTATTATCCGAAGATACTTCAGTTGTAAAATGAAGTTTACTCGAAAGCGATGCTTCAAAAGAAATTGATTTTCTTTTGTTTGCAGTCAGTCTGATGGCAAGGATTTTATCAGGACAGCTGATAAAAGATTCTCTTCGGTAATTAATGCCTCCTGCAGTATATTTTACCGATGCCAGGGCTTTCCGGATATTCAGGTCACGATAGTATTCTGTGGCAACAGTATCATTTAATTGCATTTTTATAAACAGGTCACCCATTGGAAGATAGCGGGCAGAATAGGGGCCGTGGATCTTTCTCCATTCAACAGAGGCTTTGGCATAGTCTCCTTTAGAAATAAGCTCGCGGGTTTTCTTTAATATCTCCGGACCGGAAGAGTTGTTGCCATCTTCAGGAAAACCTGACCATAATGTTATGTCGTTTAACTGATATCTTTCGGAAGTGATGCCTCCAAAAACCATAGCTCCGGTCTTGCCGTTACCTATTGGAACGGCTTCCTCCCAGATGGATGCGGGTTTGTTATACCAGAGCTTTAGGTTGTGATCATCAGTATTGGTTTGACAGGAAGAAAGGAGGAGTAAAATGAAGACTGAAAAGAGAACTAAGAATGAATGTTGCGGTGATCTCATACAAGTTTATTTAAAATTTTCATCCTTTTTTTGATTTCGTCCCTTCAGAATTTCTCATTCTCTGCTACATTAAGCTGTTTATCCGGTATTGAGAGTGAACGGAAAAGGCTTAAGCTCTTCACATTTTTCAGAATAAGTGAAGGAACGCCTGCGGTTTTTGAAGCTTTCACAAAATTAAATTCAGCTCCTTTTACGTCATCAAGAATGAAGGCCGGTCTCTGATCATCCTTCAGTAATGTAACTTCGACATTATTGAACTGAATATCTTTAACATGTCTGACAAAGAATCCATATGATGGCATAGTGCCAAACCGGTAAGGCTCAGGATATTCTTTTTCAAATCCCGGTACCTCTCTGGCTGCCTGTTCCAATGTGCCTCCTCCGTTATAATATATTCTTATATTCGAAAGCCTGATATCTTCAATGTCCTGACCCTGATCTCCGCTTATTATGCATCCATTTCTTGAGTCAGCATTATATACGGTGATATCTGATATCAGCACCCTGCGAATTTTCCCGACAGAGGCTTCCTTTGGTCCGCGCATACGTTCACCAAGTCTCAGGAAGATGGGTGCATTTACTATATCGCGCATCGTGATATTTGAAATTGTCACGTCTTCAAGAAGTGCGCCATCAACACTCTCAAGCGCCAGACCACGGCAATAGATAAATACGCAGTTGGAAATNNATTCGTTTATAGGTTCCGTCAAGAAGGGTACCCGCAACAAACCCTGAGACCTGGCAATTGGTTATAGTAACATTTTCAGTCACTTTTGCCACACCCAGTCCATAACAGCTTTTAAGACAGATACCATCATCGCTGGGGGAGTTTACAAAGCAGTTTGATATCCTGACGTTTGCACAACAGTCTATATCCATTCCATCACGGTTGGTATCAATTTTAAGGTTGTCAATGGTAAGGTTATCGACTCCGGTTGCAAGAATTCCAAACCAGCCGCCCTGAAGAATAGAAACGTCACGAATAATAATATTGCGGCACCATTTGAGGCTTATGGATTTGTTACCACCACCGGTAGAATTACCGGAACCCCCGGTGCCCCTGTTAAGTCCTTTACCCCAAATCATTCCGCTGCCAAGGATTGAGGCGTCATGGATATTTTCTCCCCAGATAAGGCTGTTGTGCCAATGGCTATGTCCAAAATCCTGGTACTGAAGTGAGTCGCCCCATTTATTCGGCTCAGGATCATCGTATTTAATTGTTTCCGAGGGAGATGCAGCCAGGATAGTTGCCCCCTGATCCACAAATAAACTAATATTGCTTTTAAGACGTATTGATGCAGAGAGATATGTCCCTGCAGGAAAGTAAACTGTTCCGCCCCCTTTAGTTGCAGCCTCCTCAATAGCTTTATTAATTGATGGTGAATCAAGTGTTTTCCCATCTCCTGTTGCGCCAAAATCCATAACATTATAAACTGTTAAAGCTGGTTTATTTATGACAGGTTCTTTTTTATTCTTGTTTTGTCCCTCAATACAATGTGAGGAGATAAAAAGGATGATAAATGCAATAAGAACTGTTTTCATCACATTTTGAATTTGAGTTGAAGATTTTTTTTGATTCATAGCTGGTAAAATTATTTTGATTAATAAATATTCTTGATTTTTGTTTTTGTAGCCAAACGCCTTCTGCCTTCTGCCTTCCGCCTACTTAAACTGTTTCACATACTCCAGAAACGTCTTAGCACATTTATCAAGATTTTCAATTGAGCCGCCGCCCTTGAGGACTTCGCAAATTTCATAGCTAATATAACCCTGATAACCAATCTCTTTAAGTGTGTTAATAAAGGTTTTATAGTCGAGGAATCCTTCACCCATCGGCACAGCTCTCATCTGCGGAAGTGTCGCAACATAATTGGTCTGTTCTGATTCATACTTAAAGCGGGGTAGTTTTTCATAATCAGCTGTTGTGGTATGAACAATATATGGCTTCATTGTATATATTGCCTTTTTAAGCTCTTCAGAAGATAATCCTTCCAGGGTAGGGGACCAGCAATCGAAAGCTGCCTTTACATTTGGCAGGTTCACTTCATCAAGGAGCCACCTCATTGCATCGTGATGAAGTGCAATATCGTGATGGTTTTGAACAGCGAGTGTTACTCCATATTTTGCGGCTATTCTTCCTGCCATCTGCAGACCTTCCACTACCATAGCATACTGTTTATCATAAGTAATATCAGGTCGTTCATAGCCAGTATATATCCTTACCATATTGGTTCCAAGATCGTGAGCAAGCCGTGCCAGTTCTCCCACATAGACAGCCTGTATTTCGACATTCGGTATACCGGCTTTGTCGATACCTGAGGTAAAGTCAGTATATCCGGCAAGGCAGACCAGCTCAAGACCCAGTTCTTTTATCCTTGCACGGAGCTTAACCCTCGCGGCATCATCATAATCTATCAGGGAGACATGAGGGCGTTTTGCAGCAAGCATCACTCCGTCAAATCCAAGCTCTTTTGCTTTTACAAGAAACTGATCAACTGTGAGAGTTGCCTGACCGCGCCAGATACCCATGTAGCTGACAGAATGAAGACATGTCTTAAGTTTGAATTCTTTGGGATTACCTGTAGGAACATTTTGTCCATTGGTTGTTAAAAGGCAAAAGATCAAACCGGAAAAAGAGAGGAGGAGATTTTTCATAGCAGGGATCAAGGTTAGTTTGGCCAATAAAATTAGAATAAACCTGTAAGAACTGCAAATGCAAAGATTAGTTATAAAACAGGTATTTGGTGGAAACAGGCGTGAGCCACCTTTGCTAAAGCTTCGGTGGCCAAAGGGCGTGAGCGACTGCATGGTCATTGCGATCCCGACGCAGTTAGGAGATTCCTCACCCCGATAAATCGGGGTTCGGAATGACAATCTATATTTTGTTAAGTAGGGAGGGTAGCAGAGAGCGGGCATCGCCCGCTCTCTGCTACCCTCCCCAATGTGGCCAAAAAAGGAGCTGTCATCCCGAACGAAGTGAGGGATCTCCCTATTCCATCTCGGAGAAATCTTATTTACACTATTTATGGTCAATAGCATAAGTGTTTAATAATGTTTATGTTATAAAACGTTGTCATTAATAGCCGAAGCCCAAAGCTGAAACAGGGAGGAGCAAAGTGGAAGCGCTGGGGCAAGCGAAGAATCTCTCTATTTGCTGGAAGGATAAACATATTAACACCTGTACCTTCATTCAACTCTTCAACTCTTCAACTCTTCAACTCTTCAACCTTTCAACTTTTAATTCCTTTCATTCCTGCCAAAACCATACCATTAATATATATAGCAACATTTAAAGTCCCGATTGATAAATTTCAAACGTTTTCTCTGTCATTAAACATATTTGTGAAAAAAAGTTAAAAAAAAACTAAATATTGTTTTGATTTATTGTTTTTTTATTTCTAATATTGTTTCGGGATTTCTTGTAACCCTACCTCGGAATACAGCTAACCTGGTATTTCCGGTCACATAAATCCCTGATTAGATTAACCCTAACCGACCAAATGAAGCAACTAATCTTAATTAGTGCATTTATTTTCGAGATTGTCAGAACAGGTTCCAAGGTAGCAACAAACCATGAGCTTGTATTTTTCCCATTATTTTCGTTAACGTTAACGCCTCGTTGCAGGATTTTAATACCTGCTTTATAACTGGCTTATTATGAAATATTTATATAAAATAACCTTAACTAACCCGACTGACTATGAAAGATGGAACCTGAAAAAAAATGGAAAACCAATTTATGTTTTCCTCATTAAATCAAACACTAACCCAGAAAAGTATTAATGTTAAATCATTTCAAATGCATGAAAAAATTTAATGACAAGCGATTGCTCTCTTCGAGCAGTTGCTGCCTAAAACTAACGATTATGATTAAATTGTGCGTTTTGTTATTAATCTGCACTGTGACTACAGTCTCTGCAGGTACTGTCTATGCGCCGGTGTCAGGCAGCTCCAGTAAGGAGGTTACTCTGACCGGTTCGAATGATGATCAGCAATATACCGTTACAGGTACAGTTAAAGATGCCGCTACCGGTGAAGCCCTCGCAGGTGTTACAATACTTGTTAAAGGCACAACCACTGGCCAGATAACTGATGCCAACGGTAAGTTTTCAATCAGAATACCTGACAGGGAAGCCGTTCTTCAACTCTCATTTATCGGTTTTACCCCTCAGGAAATAAGAGTACAACAGGGTTCTGTTGTAAATGTCTCCATGGTGACTGAAACCAAACAGATAGATGAAGTTGTAGTTGTCGGATACGGAACTCAGAAAAAAGAGAGTATCGTAGGCGCTATCACCCAGGTGAACAATGCAGCTCTCATGTCTTCAGGAGCCACAACAGTGACGAATGCAATTGCCGGTAAACTTTCCGGTGTATTGACCATTCAGACACAAGGTGAACCTGGCTCCAACGCAGCGAATATTTATATCCGTGGCGTATCGAGCTGGAACGGTTCAGCTCCTCTGGTTCTGGTCGACGGCGTTGAACGTGATTTCACGACACTCAACCCGAATGAAATCAACACAATATCGGTACTGAAGGATGCTTCAGCTACGGCTGTTTTCGGCGCCAAAGGTGCAAACGGGGTTATCGTGGTAACCACACAGCGCGGTAACCTTGGAAAACCAAGCATGGATTTTTCAGCTTCCTATGGTTATGAGAAAGCAACAAGGATTCCCGAGTTTATCCCCTCTTCCACCACGATGAATATGCTGAACGTGGCATATATGAATGAGACGTTGTTCACGAGCCTTACTCCGCAATATGCACTGGATCAATACGCTCATCCATCAACTCCTCTGCTTGCGCTTCAGTACCCGAATGTCAACTGGTTCAAAACCTGTACGAATTCAATGGCTCCAACCTCTGTTGCTAACCTGAATATACATGGAGGTACCGAATTTGCAAAATACTTCCTGGCATTCGGCTATCAGCATGAGGGCAATTTCTTTAAAGGGACAAACCAGGACTATTATGATATGAATTATCACGACGATAAATTCAACTACAGGATCAACGTCGATTTCAGTATTACAAAATCAACCCAGTTATCTTTAAATGTCGGTGGCGCTCTCGACTGGAAAAACAACCCGAACAGCTCATCCTGGAGGAACCTGTATTCCACCGGACCTGCAAGGTTCCCCGCTTATTATCCTTCATGGGTGCTTGACCAGGTCCCTGATATTGACTACTCAAATGATCACAGTGACAGGCTTGCCGCTCCGTTCGGAGAATACACTTCAAACCCTTACACTACCTTGAAATCAGGGCAGTTCAATAAAGACATGGGTTCAACCTTGTTTTCTGACCTTATTCTGAAACAGGATCTCGGCTTTATTACAAAAGGTTTATCCCTTAACGGTAAAGTCTCAATAAGCAGTTATTACAACATGAGGCAGTTGACAGGTTCTCAGACTTTTCCGGAGTATCTGTTGTATTTTGCCAAAATCGGCACATGGAATAATGGCGTTTATACTCCAAAGCCTGACCCTGTAACAGGTCTTCCTATGAATGCATGGTTCAGAAATAATCCCGCTCAGGGTAATGAGACCTGGGCGTTGCCTCCTTATGATGCCAATGTCGGCGGAATGAACGGTGGTTATTATGGTAACCTCTATTATGAAGCTTCATTGAATTATGGGAATTCTTTCGGCAAAAACAATGTCAGCGGTCTCTTCCTTTTTAACCGCACACAGAAAAACCTCGATACTCAGTTCCCATATTATAATGAGGGTCTTGTAGGAAGAGCAACCTACGATTATGATAAGAAGTATCTTTTCGAGTTTAACGTTGGTTATACCGGTTCAGAAAGGTTTGCCCCGGGTAACAGGTTCGGGTTATTCCCTTCAGCTGCAATTGGATGGGTGATCTCTGATGAGGATTTCTTTAAGAATGCAGCTCCATGGATGAGCAAATTTAAAGTTAGATATTCCAATGGTATGGTTGGAAGCGATTATGCAGCCAACCGCTGGCTTTATACCAGCTCTTATTACAAGGATAACAGAGGGTATATCCGCGAAGACTTTATGGCAAACGCAGATGCACAATGGGAAAGAGCCAATAAGCAGGACCTTGGATTCGAAATGGGGTTCCTGAAAGGTGTCTTTAACCTGAATGTCGACCTCTTCAATGAGTATCGTGATAAGATGCTTTTACAACCAAAGAGTATAACATTCCTGATCGGTAACAATATTAAGATGCGTAATCTTGGTAAAGTGAAAAAACACGGTATTGAGATTGAACCTGAATACAGGAAGAGGATAACTCCTGATCTTGAGATCTTTGTAAAAGGTATTTTCTCCTGGAACGAGAACAGGGTTCTGTTCAAAGATGACCCGGCTTCATTTCCTGATTACATGAAACTGGCAGGAAAACCACTGACTGAAATGTTAAGTGTTGAATACGGACTTGAAGGTTTGGAAATCAACCAGGTTCAGCTTACCGGTAATGGTCATTTTAATTCTATTGACGAAATTCACAATAATCCTTCGCCAATTGCCTTGAGCAGCTTATTTGTAGGCGACTATAAATACCTTGATTATAATAGTGACGGAACTATTAATGTCCTTGATAAATACCCGGGGAAAGGTTTGACCTATCCTCCTATTGTCTATTCATTCTCGGGTGGATTTACATGGAAAGGATTTGATTTCAACTTCATGTTCGCCGGCAACCAGGGTAAGTATGTTCAGTACAACCAGGCATGGGAGATTGAGTTTATCAAAGGTGACTGGCGCGTTCATGAATCACAGCTGGACTACTGGACACCGACCAATCAGAATGCTGTGCATCAGACACTTCATTATCCGGGAAGCTCCAGTGAGAATAACCTGGTGTGGGGTGGAGGTGAAGCTGACAGGGGTTATCAGACCATTATTGAAGGTCGTTTCTTCAGAAATGCCAGTTATCTGCGTTTAAAGGATGTCCAGGTTGGATATACCTTTAAAACACCATCTTTAAGCAAGATAGTCGGCATCACTCAGGCTAATGTATATCTTGCCGGAAGTGACCTGTGGACCGTTACACCACTTATTGAAGGCGACCCTGAAGCTACCAACTTCTACCAGGGTTATTATCCTCAGATGGCCGTCGTCAGATTGGGTGTTAAAGCTTCATTTTAATCTCAAAGACAGAAATTATGAAAAAAATTATAATTCTATTAATGATTGCGGGCGTGAGTCTGGTGTTACCAACCTCATGTGTTAAGAATTTCCTTAATGATTACCTTAACAAAGCTCCCCAGTCGGGACTTGGCGAAAGCGATGTTTACACAAAGCTTGATAACTTCAAAGCATTTTTCGATGCTATTTATGCCGGTACAACCTATGTTGCAAGTGGTCCTGCATGGGACGATTATAACTATAAACCCCTGTTGCCGCTTTATTTCGCAGTATGGGACCAGAAGTACACATGGGAAGGTGTTACCGATGCTGAAGATGGTGGCCGTTATATGGAAGGACATGCATGGAGGAGCGGGAATATGTCTGAAACTATCGTAAATAAAATGACCTACGATGCTGTCAGACGCCCGATGCTTCAGTCAGCATTTATGGATATAAGGATAGCCAATATAGCTCTGCAAAATGTCAGCAGAATAGAAGACGGGACCGATGTTGACAAGAATGACATAAGAGGCCAGGCTTACTTTTTCAGAGCATTCTGCCATCTTTCCCTTATGAACTTCTGGGGTCCTATGCCTTATGTTACTACTGTGATGGGAATTTCAGACCAGTGGGACCTTCCAAGATTGTCGAAGCATGAATGTTTAACCAGAATCGCCTCTGATTTCGATTCAGCTTATTATTTCTTTAACCTTGCAGGCAAAGTGCGCAGGGATCCTCCCCTTGGGACACCCGGACACCTTGATTATAATGCTTACCAGATGTACCGCCCTAACGGGATGGCAGCATTAGGCTATAAATCAAGAGCATTGCTTTTCAGGGCAAGTCCGCTCAATACTGA
>PMEC01000014.1 GCA_003155705.1 Bacteroidales bacterium | reverse complement strand
CCTACCCGTACTTTCAGGGGACATGCAGGTAATAAATAATAAGTAATGTAAACCTTTGAAAACTATCAGAAATGGGTGCAAGAAAAAGAAATACAGCTGAACAAAGGAAAGAAGCCGCCAAACAGAGATACCAGGCTGTCCTTAAGAATTGTCCGACATCGCCTCGCAAAATGAGACTTGTTACTGATCTTATCAGCGGATTGGAAGTGAATAAAGCACTTGATGTTCTTAAGTTTAGTCATCAGGAAGCATCACGTAGAATGGAGAAACTGCTTATGTCAGCCATCTCTAACTGGCAGTCGAAGAATGAAGGTGTACGAGTCGAAGAAAGCAACCTTTTTGTTAAAGAGGTTCATGTTGACAGCGGCCGTGTACTGAAGAGACTGCAGACTGCTCCACAGGGAAGAGCTTACAGGATAAAGAAAAGATCTAACCATGTAACTATGGTGATTGACAGTAAGAAATCAGAAGTAGAAAACAGTTCAAAATAGAATAGATGGGACAAAAAGTTAATCCGATTAGTAACAGATTAGGAATAATCAAGGGCTGGGATTCAAACTGGTACGGCGGGAAAGATTTTTCCGGTAAGCTGGTTGAAGATTTCAAAATCAGAGAATATCTGGATGCAAGACTTGCAAAAGCCAGCCTCTCTAAAATCATTATTGAGAGAACCCTTAAACTTATAACAGTTACTGTAAATACTGCACGCCCGGGTATTATTATTGGTAAAGGCGGCCAGGAAGTTGATAAGCTTAAAGAGGAACTCAAGAAAATAACAAAGAAAGAGGTTCAGATAAACATCTTTGAAGTAAAAAGACCCGAACTTGATGCTTTTATTGTTGCTGCTAATGTTGCCCGTCAGCTTGAAGGTAAAATTTCCTATCGCCGTGCTATTAAGATGTCTATTGCCTCTACTATGAGAATGGGTGCAGAAGGTATTAAAGTTATGATCTCCGGACGTCTGGGTGGCGCTGAAATGGCAAGAAGCGAGACATACAAGGAGGGACGTATTCCTCTTCATACATTCCGGGCCGATATTGATTATGCTCTTGCTGAAGCTCATACAAAAGTAGGTCTCCTCGGAATCAAGGTTTG
The DNA here is from genome assembly GCA_003155705.1 of Bacteroidales bacterium. GTDB lineage: Bacteria > Bacteroidota > Bacteroidia > Bacteroidales > VadinHA17 > LD21. The sequence continues at coordinate 1,617 of PMEC01000014.1, read as the reverse complement.
GATTTGCAATGGTGAAGTTTATGGTAAAAGAGATCTTAGCCCGAATATTGCTGCTCGAAACGCAAAGAATAAAGGGTTGAAAAGAAAATCAAAGAAATAAATCTCCGATTAAAATAATTATATAACATATTTTAGCGATGTTACAACCGAAAAAGACCAAATTCAGGAGAGCGCAGAAGGGCAAGATGAAAGGCAATGCACAAAGGGGCAACCAGTTGGCATTCGGTTCATTTGGAATTAAAGCGCTGGAGTCCACCTGGATTACAGGAAGGCAGATCGAGGCAGCTCGTCAGGCCGTCACACGTCATATGAAACGTGAAGGTCAGCTATGGATACGTGTTTTTCCAGATAAACCCATAACCAAAAAACCAGCAGAGGTTCGTATGGGTAAGGGAAAAGGATCACCTGAGGGATTTGTTGTTCCGGTGACCCCAGGAAGAATAATTCTTGAGGCTGAGGGAGTGCCTTTTGAAATTGCTAAGGAAGCTCTCCGTCTGGGAGCACAGAAACTTCCCATAACTACCAAATTTGTTGTAAGACGCGATTATGTTCAGGAATAAAATAAGGAAAGATGAAGATTTCAGAAATTAAGGAATTAAGTACACCGGACCTTCTCGAACGCATTGATACTGAGAAGACCATGCTCATTCGTTTGAAACTAAATCATGCAATCTCACCACTTGATAATCCGCAAAAAATTAAAGGGGCAAGACTTACTATAGCAAGACTTATGACAGAATTGCGAACCAGAGAGTTGAGTAAAAAATCTAAAAGCTAATGTCAGCGATGGAAAGGAATTTCAGAAAAGAACGTATCGGTGTTGTTGTCAGCAATAAAATGGACAAATCCATTGTCGTAGCTGTAAAAAGAAAGGTTAAACATCCCATCTACGGGAAGTTTATCAACAAAACCAAAAAGCTGATGGCGCATGATGAAGAGAATACATGCAGCATTGGCGATACAGTCAGGATATCGGAGACCAGGCCTCTGAGCANNGAAAGAGCTAAGTAATCATGATACAGCAGGAAAGCAGATTAACAGTAGCCGATAACTCAGGAGCCAAAGAAGTGTTGTGCATCCGGGTGTTGGGCGGTAGCAAAAAGAGATATGCTACTGTTGGCGATAAAATTGTTGTGAGCGTTAAAAGCGCACTTCCCTCGGGCGAAGCTAAAAAAGGAACGGTAAGCAAGGCAGTTGTTGTCAGAACTAAAAAAGAAATCCGTCGTGCTGATGGTTCATACATCAGATTTGACGATAATGCAGTTGTTCTGCTTAACAACGTTGATGAGGTTCGCGGAACACGTATCTTCGGGCCGGTTGCAAGGGAACTTAGAGATAAGTATATGAAGATTGTTTCGTTGGCGCCTGAAGTGTTATAATGTTCTAAACCTATAGCGATGCAGAAGAAATTACATATAAAAAAGGGAGACACCGTTATGGTTATAACAGGTGAATCGAAGGGTCAGAAAGGACGCGTACTTGAGATTAACAGGGATAAGAATAAAGCAATTGTTGAGGGTGTTAATATGGTATCAAAACATACCAAACCAAATGCAAAAGCACCTCAGGGCGGAATAATTAAAAAAGAAGCTCCGGTTCATATCTCAAATCTGATGC
>PMEC01000193.1:1759-4659 GCA_003155705.1 Bacteroidales bacterium | reverse complement strand
TCTTTCTTTTTATATTCAGCTTCTACCAGGTCGGTTCCTGATTTTCCAATGGCAAGTCTTATTCTTACAAGATCACTTTTAATATCCTCGGGGTAGAGATCGACAATTATTGAATTGGTACTTTCCTCAACAAACCTTGTTTTGTATCCCTTTTTATACAGCGAGAAAATGGCCGATGGCCTGGTCAGGAATGAATTATCTTTTTTATCTGGCTTTGTAATAGTAACCTCTTTTTCGGCTTTAAGATAATTCCACGATACAGACCCGTTAAACCAGGTAATATTATCAGGAAGTTCCAGTCTGTATTGGTCTTTTGCCATAATTACTGAGCCGTTGACAGTATCGTTAACATGTTCAGTCTGGTTTACTGTGATTAATCTGAATTTCATTGATACAGATGGAGATGCAAGGGCGGTTGATGAAAACTTGTCAAGAATTTTAATAGCTTTTGAATCAGTCTGCCCGGTAAGATTGATAGTAAGGATAAATAAGAAATAAGATGAGAATAGTTTATTCATCACTTTGTTTTATTCTAACCGCTTCAAAATCTGTTCCAAAACACTAAGATCCGACACAAGTACATCGCGGGCTTTGCTTCCTTCGAAGGGACCTACTATTCCTGCAGCTTCCAGCTGATCAATTATTCTTCCCGCCCGGTTATAACCTATGGCAAGTTTCCTCTGTATGAGTGATGTGGAGCCCTGTTGATGTGTTACTACCAGGGCGGCTGCCTCATCGAACATTGTATCTCTCTTCTTAAGGTCAATATCCTGAATCCCTGCCTCGCTGTCATCAATATATTCAGGCAGGTGCATAGCATCTGGATAACCTTGCTGTGAACCAATAAATTCTGTGAGCTCTTCGATTTCCGGTGTATCGATAAACGCACACTGGACTCTCACTGGTTCATTGCCTGAAGAGACAAGCATATCACCACGACCAACAAGCCTGTCGGCACCAGTGGCATCAAGAATCGTTCTTGAATCTATAGATGAGAAAACCCGAAATGCGATACGGGTAGGGAAATTTGCTTTAATAAACCCTGTAATAATATTAGCGGAAGGCCTCTGGGTTGAAATGATCAGGTGAATGCCAATTGCTCTGGCAAGTTGAGCAAGCCTTCCAATCGGTCCCTCTATTTCACGTCCTGCCGTCATAATCAGGTCGGCAAACTCATCAATTATTAAAACAATGTAGGGCATGTATTTATGTCCTTTTTCAGGGCTGAGTTTTCGTGAGATGAACTTCTCATTATACTCTTTAATGTTTCTTGATTGAGCTGCCTTCAGTAGTTCTAATCTGTTATCCATCTCAATGCAAAGTGAATTAAGAGTTTTAATAACCTTTTGTGTATCAGTTATTATTGCATCTTCTTCATCTGGCAACTTGGCAAGGAAATGACGTTCGATCTTTACATATAAAGGTAATTCAACCCTTTTTGGGTCAATAAGGACGAACTTGACTTCTGAAGGGTGCTTTTTGTACAAAATTGAAGTGATAATTGCATTTATTCCTACTGATTTTCCTTGTCCTGTTGCTCCTGCAACCAGCAGGTGAGGCATTTTGGTCAGGTCAACAATATATGGGTCGTTAGTAATTGTTCTGCCAAGTGCCAGGGCAAGATCGAACTTTGTCTCCTGGAAAGCTTTTGATGTGATGAGCGATCTCATTGAAACTATTTCCGGCTTTTTATTTGGTACCTCGATCCCGACAGTGCCTCTTCCCGGAATAGGAGCAATTATCCTTATTCCAAGTGCGGAGAGATTAAGTGCAATATCGTTCTCCAGCGACTTAATCCTGGCAAGTCTCACACCTCGTTCAGGAACTATTTCATAAAGAGTAACAGTTGGGCCTACTGTTGCCGATATATGTTTTATTGGTATTTTATGATCTCCAAGAGTCTTTATGATATTTTCCTTATTTTCAATTACTTCAGCATTATCGAATGCGCTGGTACTCTTATGATCTTTAAGAATGGACACCGGTGGAAATTTATATCTGGACAGATCAAGTCTGGGGTCGTAGTTCTCCATGATTTGCTGAACTTCCTGTTCACTCATCATGTCATCTGCTTTGGGTTTTTTAATTTTAATTGGGATTGCATTGCTGTCGGTATCTTCAGAAAGCTCTTCATTCTCAANNCATCCGATTCAGGATTTTCTTCAGCACCAGGTGTAATTATTGATGCATCTTCGTGTTTTCTCTTATGAAAGAACGAGGGTATTTTAATTCCAAATGCAGAAGGACTGACATTCAGGGCATAAACCAGATACGAAATGGAAACAAAAGTCAGCATAATACCGGTTCCAAGTTTACCCATAAACGCATTGAGCCATTTATTAGCAATATAGCCCTGAGCACCACCCAAACCACCTCCGAGATAGATGTGTTTTTCTCCCGAAATAAAGCCAAGTATTAAAGAAATAATGATAGTTGCAAAGGTGAAAATTACCAACAGTTTCCATATGCGGATTTTCGGGAACTTAAGCATATATAATCCAATAGACCCAATAATCATTGGAATAAAAAATGCACCAAGTCCAAAACCGTTTCCTATGATTAATTCGGCAAACCAGGCTCCGCTTTTACCCGACCAGTTTTTTGCCTGAATAGTTGAATCTGTAATATTAATGCTGATTTGACTCTGATCCTGTTTCCAGTAAAAGAGATATGCAATGAATGCAAAAAGCAGATAAACAGCAAAGCCTGTGACAAGAATACCACCGACAAACCTGATCCTTTCATCTGTAAAAAATGATTTGGATTTTTCGATTCCGGAGTTGTTTTTCTTTTTAGCCTCTTCCTTGCCTTTTTTCATAAAAAACTAAATGTATATTGCTTGGTTTGAATTATTTATAATGTAATACCCGAAAACTACCAATAAAACTGACTTGATTTAT
>PMEC01000193.1:0-1729 GCA_003155705.1 Bacteroidales bacterium | reverse complement strand
GTTGCCATATTAGAGTTCTTGACTTTGATCTCATCAGTATACCAGATATCGTATTTTTTACTTCTGTCAGATGGAAAAGTAACTTGGGCATTGTTACAATTATATCCACTGATAACTGTAGTTTTATTAGTTTTTTGAAGTTCCATTCCTGCCATCGATTCAAATCCGGGGTGAAGTTCTCCTGGTTTTCCGGCATAGTAATATTTTGTCCCAAACAGACTTATATATGTATCGTAATAATTCATTTCGGGATTTACAAGATTAATAATTCCCGAGTTTCCTATAGGCGCCAAAATCTCAAAAAGAATCTTATCATTCTTAAAAGATACCACCAGGTTTTTTGGCATCAGATCTTTCGAAAAGGAACCAGAACCTCCAACATATTCAATATTATAATGAATTTCGCCCTGGCTGATATATTTACCTCCTCTTTCCCTGCAGGAATAATTTGTTAACAAAATTAACCCTGCGAACAGCAATACTTTACGGAATTTCACTTATTGTAATTTATTTGAATTATTCAAATGTAGTAAAAATTTTGAACTTCAATTCTTCAATGTTAATATTATAGTTAGAATTTTCACAATATTTTAAAAAAACATTTCAAATATTTCTGATTTCCCTAATTTGTCTAAAAATTATTATCGGGAAATTTATAGCTTTGTTTTCTTTCTTTTTCCTTTATTTGATTGTAATATTCTAAATATTACGAATTTCTAAAATTTATCCTGACAGTAACCGAAATCTTTTAAATGAAAAAAAAACTTGCAGTTGTCGCCCTGGGTGGAAATGCCCTGTTAAGAGATAACCAGCTTGGAACAATTGAGGAGCAGGAAAAAAACACCACTGAAACACTCGAAAACCTGATTTTTCTGGTACGACAGGGTTATGATCTGGTTATCACACATGGAAATGGGCCGCAGGTTGGTAATATCCTTATGCGTAATGACGCCGGCGAACAGTTGTATGACATTGCACAGATGCCCATAGATATCTGCGTTGCCGATTCGCAAGGAGGAATTGGCTATATGATTGAAAGGATGTTGAGAAATGTTCTCAATAAGTATAAGATAAAAAAGAATATTGTTTGCATTGTCACACAGGTTCTCGTTGATAAAGATGATCCTGCATTCGGAGACCCACAGAAGAGGGTAGGTAAAGTGTACACTAAGAATCAGGCAGAAGAACTTACAGCTAAAAAGGGATGGATCTTCAAGGAGGAGGTCAAGACCGCAGGAGGCTTCAGGCGTGTAGTCCCTTCACCGCTTCCGGTTGGCGTTATGAATGAAAGTATTATACGCGACCTGGCTAAAGAAGGAAATATAGTTATTGCTGCCGGGGGAGGAGGAGTACCTGTATATCTTGATGAAAACGATGATGTCAGAACAACTGAAGCCGTTATAGATAAAGACATGGCTTCGTCACTTCTTGCCACGCAAATTAACGCCGATGAGTTTTATATACTTACCGATGTGCCATACATATATATTAATTATAAAAAACCTGATCAGGAGATTAAAGAATTCCTTAATTATGCTGATGCCCTGAAATATCTGAATGAAGGGCAATTTGCAAAAGGCAGTATGGCTCCAAAAATTCAGGCCTGCCTTAATTTTATAAAGAACGGCGGAACGAAAAGTGTTATTACCGAAGCCTTTAAACTAGCCGATAAAAAATATGGATCGAAGATCACTATGGAGTACGAGGATGACCGGAGGTAGTTGCGGGG
>PMEC01000143.1 GCA_003155705.1 Bacteroidales bacterium | reverse complement strand
ATTTTATTATTATTGCGTGCCGAAAACCAATATTCAGACACATAAAGAACGTGAGAATTTTAAGAGAGAAGTCATTGCCAGGCATACCTTATATATATGCAGGATTTTTGCTGGTTATGTTTTCCTGTGTCGGAGGGGGCAAAAATACGATTACGGAAACTCCTACCAGTGGGGATATTAAGATTGTCGTGGATGAATCTTTCCAGCCATTGCTCGAAACAGAGGTTTTTACCTTTACACATCTTTATAACTATGCGAAAATCACTCCGATCTATAAACCTGAAGTTGATGTAATAAATGATTTTATGAATGATTCCGTTAAAGTAATTGCCACCAGCAGGAAACTTTCGGAAGATCAGATTAAATATCTCCGCGATACTCTTATTATTGCACGCACTACCACTTTTGCTTATGATGCTCTTGCATTAGTCACAAATAAGGAGAATCCTGACACTCTTATCAAATATGAAACTATCGGAGATATTTTCAATGGGAAAATTACAACCTGGAAAGCTATCAAACCAAAATCTAAACTTGATGGAATCAGTGTTATTTTCGACAACACAAAATCTGGAAGTATCAGGTATTTCAGGGAGAAATTTGATCTCAGTGAGAAACTTCCGTCCAATTTTTTTGCTGTTAAAAGCAACAAAGAGGTTATTGACTTCGTTTCAAAGAACAGGAATGCACTTGGTATCGTAAGCGTAAACTGGATAAGTGATAAGAATGATTCATTAAGCAGAAGTTTTGTCAGGAAAGTTAACGTTCTGGCAATATCTCAACCCTATCTTGCAGACGATTCTTATTATCGTCCTCTCCCGGGTTCGATATATGATAAATCGTACCCTTTTGTAAGGGAAATTTACCTAATTTCGCGCGAGACATTTAAAGGCCTTGGTTCTGGTTTTATTCAATGGGCTTGTGCTGAAAAGGGTCAGCGTATCGTCCTTAAATCAGGACTTGTGCCTGCTACTATGCCGATAAGGTTGGTGCAGATTAAGCAACAGTGAACGACAAACGACAAACGACTAACGACAAACGACTAACGGCAAACGACAAACGGCAATAGATAAAAGATAAAAATAAAAAGTAGAACATTTCAACATTTCAACAATAGTATTACAAGACAATAAGCACAACTAACTATATTTGACAAAAAAATAATCAACTTTATTATGAAACGTTTAATATTAAGTCCGGTGGTTCTCCTGGTGGCTATTATGGGAACGGTTACCAGCAATAATATTTCTGCCCAGGATCTTGATGCTGCGACCTCACTTACCAGAAGTGAACAATATGATAAATCAGCTGAGATGTTTAAGCAATTAATTCAGAAGGAACCGGGAAACAGCAGATACTTTTTCTTCTATGGGGAAAATACTCTTCAGGAATATTTTGCAGATACTATTTCAAATTCTCTTGTTGTTGCCACAAAAGAGGCAAAAGATCTATATAATAAAGGTATTAGTGCAAATCCCAACGAACCTTTAAATTATGTTGGCCTTGCAAAAGTTGCTTTTTATCTTGACGACAATAAGACTGCTGACGAAATGAGGGCCAAGGCAAAGAGTTTCCTTCTTCCATATAAAAATATAAAACGAATTGTACCGCCTGCAAAAGATTATGCTTTCACTTTGGCCAAATTAGCTGAATCGTATATTACTGCTGATAATAAAGTTGATACAGGCCTGGCACTTCCACTGATCAGGGAAGCAATTAATATAGATTCAAAAAGCAGGGATATCTACCTGATTGCCGGAGATATCTTCAATATTAAAAATGACGGATCCAATGCTATAAAATATTATAACCTGGCTCAGGAATACGATCCAAAGTCTCCAACCGCTAATATGAAAATCGGCAGCATTTATGTAAAAGCAAGAAATCTTACAGCTGCAATTCCATTTTTTGAACTGGCTATTGCATTAAATTCAAATTATGCTCCTGCTTATCGCGAATTAGGAGCCATGTACACTTTGGCTGGCAGAAATGATAAAGCCAAAGAGAATTTTAAAAAATATCTTGATCTTACACAGGGAAATATTCCTGCCAAGATCATTTATGTGAAAGCCCTTTTCTATACAGGCGAATATGATGAAGCTATTAAAAATGTTGAAGAGATTTTTGCAGTAGACAAGTCAAAAACATATATGAACCGTATTGCAGGTTATTCATGCTATGAAAAGAAAGATCCTGATTATAATAAAGCTCTTTCGTACATGGAAACTCTGTTCAAAACAGTTTCACCAGACAGGATCATTAAGAAGGACTATATTTATATGGCCAAAATACTTCTCAAGAAAAATCTGAATTACCCGAATCTTGTCAGGGATAACGACAGATTAAAGGCCCAGTTGGAAAAAGATAAAAAAACTTTCACTGCTGCTAATGCTGCTGATAAGGCTAAACTTAAACCGAATCTGGATACCCTTGCAAACAGAGTTGCAAGGGTCGACAGACAGATTGCAAGAGCTGATTTGGATATAAACAGAGCTTTCGGTGAATATGCAAAAGCATTGACCTTCGACCCTGAGGATAAAGCTTTATTGAGTGAAATTGCCAATAGTTGCTATAATTACAGGAGATATGAGGATGCTGCGAAAACATGGTCAAAACTTATTGCTCTTGGGAAAAATGATATTACCGATTATATGCAGGTAGGAAGAGCTTATTATGTAGGAGAAAAATATAAATCAGCTGATTCTATTTTCAGTATTGTTTTGAAAATGTCCCCGGATTACCTTCCGGCTTATGTTTATGTCGCAAGGACCTACTCAAAGATGGAAGCTGATACAAAAACAGGACTTGCAAAATCTAAGTTTGAAACTGTAATAGAAAAAGCCGGTCTTGACTCTGCAAAATACGGTCGTGAATTAATGGAAGCATATGGTTACCTTGGAGATCACTTTACACAGAATGAGAATTTTACGAGAGCAAAATATTATTATAACAGGATGATATCCCTTGATCCAAACAACAAGGAATTCAAAATCCAGGGTTATAATGGACTAGCCAATGTTGATCTTAAAGCCCTGGGAAATGAAAAGACCCTTGAAGGAAGACTGCCTTATTTAGCTAAAGCACAGGAGTCTTATGATAAAATCCTTGGGATTGATCCGAACAACGAATCTGCAAAAAAGATGCTTAATTATCTTCAGACTATAGACAAGCAGATTAAAGCCGGTATCAACCCCAATGAACTGAAAGGGATTGTAAAAGATGCAGCAGGACAACCGGTGCCAAATGCTTCAATCCGTGTAAAAGACACTGCTGCAGAAACATATACAAATGCTAAAGGGGAATTCAAATTTGAAATCCCAATGGCCTCTGAGGCTTTGTTAATTTCTGCCACAGGATTCAAACCAAAAGAGATACCGGTGCAAAGACCTCTTCATCCAATAAATGTTGTACTTGAAAAATAAATATTAATTATAACACTAATCAATTATTCATTAATAAAACGAAGGGTATTTATGGTTTTGAAGGTCTATATAATGGAGAAATCCGGAAGCGGAGAGATCTATTTTTAACAATTATTCCACTGCTATTGGAATTGAAAAAACCATAATATATATTTGCAGCTTGTAAAATCTTAAACCTTAACAAATCGATACAAAAATGAGTAAACAAGGAAGTTCGTTGAAAGAAGCGTTGCAAAACGTATTTGCAACCGGCGCTATTTTGGTAGCATTTATTATTGCCTATTATTTGTTTACCCAGATAATGGGGAATCCTGTAAACTTTGAAGGAGGTAATCCAAAAGGAACACCCATTCAGGGAAACTATTTGGGGATAATTTTCAAAGGAGGTTATATCGTTCCGATACTTATGACCTGCTTATTAGTCCTCATTATCTTTATTTTTGAAAGGCTTATCACTTTGTCACGGGCAAAGGGAAAAGGACGGTTAAATACTTTCGTCCGTAATCTTCAGACTCTTCTTGCCGAAGATAAAATTGAAGATGCTATGGCAGCATGCGACAAACAGAAAGGTTCACTGGCCAACGTTATGAAAGCAGGACTGACCCGTTACCGTGAACTTCAGAAAGACAAAGACCTTGAGAAGGACCAGAAAATCCTTTCAATNNCAGCTCTTGAGCTGCCGATGCTTTCGAAGAATATGGTGATTTTCTCGACACTTGCTTCAATTTCTGTGCTAATCGGTCTAATCGGTACAGTACTTGGTATGATTCGCGCTTTTGCTGCTCTTGCACAAGCCGGCGCTCCTGATGCTCTTGCTCTTGCAACAGGTATTTCTGAAGCTCTTGTTAATACGGCATTCGGGATCACAGGATCAACCTTATCAATCATTGCATTTAACTATTTCTCAACGACAATAGATAGCTTTACATTTAAAATTGACGAAGCAGGTTTCAGTCTGACACAGACGTTTGCTGCTTCACTCAGAAGCAACTAAGAATTGAATTTATCTTTTGGTCTAAATCTTATAATAAAAATCTACAATGCCAAAGATTAAATTACCGACAAAGTCCCCCCATATCGACATGACGCCAATGGTCGACCTGTTCTCAGTAGTGCTGACATTCCTTATGTTGACCGCTACCATGAGACAACCCGAACCGGCCCCTGTTGATACGCCTAACTCAGTATCAGAAAAACCTACACCGAGTGTAGATATAATGACAATTCTAATATCGAAAGACGGCAAAGTTTTCTTAAATGTAGATAACGGAAAAGATACCTTACTGAATTACAGAGAAAAGATTCTTACTGAAATGGGTAAACAGTATAATGTTGATTTCACGCCGGCTGAGTTAAGAGAATTTGGAAAGAACCCGTCTTCTATTGGAGTCCCGATGGAAAAAATGAAAGAATTTCTGGACACTAAGGATGCAGCTTCGAAAAAAGTCTTCCAGACTGGAATCCCGCTTGATTCACTCAATAATCAGCTTGCATCATGGGTACTTTATTGCCGCCAGGTAAACCCGCTGGTAAATGCCTGTATAAAAGGTGATACTAAAACAGAGTTCCCGGCAGTTAAAAAAGTTCTTGATATATTACAGGACAAGAATGTAAACAGGTTTGATCTGATTACTAACCTCGAAGCAGTTAAAATTACAGAAGCTAATACCCCGAAGTAAAATGGCAGAAATAATTCAAGAGGAACAGGTAAAAGGCGGGAAGAAGAAGGCTAAAAAGCATGCGCCACATATTGACATGACGCCAATGGTTGACCTTATGTGTCTTCTCATTACATTCTTTATGCTTACCACTGCTTTTAGCAAACCAAAAATTATGGAGATCATTCTTCCTGAAAAAATAAAAGATAAAAAGGATAAGCAGGAACCTCCAAAAATTGCCAAAAGCCGTACAATAAATATTATTTTAGGACCCGATAATAAAGTCTACTATTATGCCGGGCTGGTTGATGATCCAAAGAATCCTCCAATACTTCAGGTGACAGATTTCAGTCCAAATGGTATTCGAAAGCTGCTGCTGGAAAGGAATACTGCACTTTTCAGAAAAATCAAGCAATTCAATGATGATATTACATCAGGCAAGGTAACAATGCCGCACGATTCCATTCAGCCTGCAATCAGAAAACTTAAAAATGATGATGATACCGGGCCAATTGTACTTATCAAGGCCTATAAAGCAGCTAATTATGGTAATTTCGTTGATATTCTCGATGAGATGTCTATTATTGGCATAGCCCATTATATTTTTGTTGATATAAACTGGATTGAAGAAAAAATGATTGAAACCACTCTTGGTATCACTCCTGCTTCATCCCAGAAGAAGTAACCATAAACAATAAAGATTATGGCAAACGAGAAGAAATTTTTTCCATCATTCGACGACATAGTCTTCGAATCAAGGAATCATGAATACGGAGCCTACAGGCTGCGTAAGAAGTATAACCGTAATGTACTGATTGCAATGCTCATAGGTGTAATTATTTTAGGTACAGCAGTTATTACACCATACATTAATGCCAAAGTATTAGAGAAAGGCAAAAAGCGTGCTGAAAGGCAGGTTGTGGTCAATATGGAAAACCTCGATCAACCTCAGGAAAAAATTGAACCACCACCTCCACCACCTCCACCACCAGCAGAAACTGTAGTGCAGGTCAGGTATGTTGCACCTGTAGTTGTAGACTCAATTAAACCTGAAGAGATAAAACAGCTTATGACAGCTGATCAGGCGCAGGCAACTGTTAAAAACGAAGATGTTCAGGTTGTTGAACAGGTACAGGAAGAGGTAAAAGAGGAAGAAGCTCCTACACAGGTATTTGTTGTTGTTGAAGAGATGCCTACATTCCCCGGCGGCGATAAGGCTATGATGGATTATATCTATGCAAACATTCAATATCCCGAAATTGCAAAAGAGAATAACATCCAGGGAAGAGTAATACTGAGATTCTGTGTTACCTACAAAGGTGCAGTAGATCAGGTATCTGTTCTGAAAGGTGTCGATGAGTCTCTCAATAATGAAGCAATAAGGGTTATTAAAATGCTTCCTGCATGGAAACCGGGAAAACAGGGTGGTAAACCGGTAAACGTCTGGTACAGTGTTCCTGTAACATTCCAGTTGAAGTAAAACCTTTTATGATGATATTTTAGAGGCTGTCTCGTTGAGTCAGCCTCTTTTGTTTTTAATTAAAACCTAAACCCCCTGTCTCCCTTCTCCCAAGAGAGCTACCCTTTATACACATTTATTAATCTGATAGTATGATATAGTATGAATTTACAAATAATGACACCGGAGGTGTCCAAATCCAATAGCCACAGTTTTATCTGTGGATGGATATGCCAATTATCAGGCAACCCCGGAGTGGGTTGAATAAGTTTAAGTTATAAGGTAATCATCAATATAATCCAGGAATGTTCTTTCAGCAATTGAGTT
>PMEC01000106.1 GCA_003155705.1 Bacteroidales bacterium | reverse complement strand
ATAATAAATATTTTTAAGTTAACATACCACCACAAACATTTATTGTTTGTCCGCTTACATATGAAGAAAGATCACTTGCCAGATACAATGCTGTATTTGCAACATCGTCAGGAGTTCCTCCCCTTCTCAGAGGTATCTTATTAATCCATTCATTTTTAATGTCTTCCGGTAGTTTATCTGTCATTTCAGTTAAGATAAAACCAGGGGCGATGGCATTAACTCTAATACTCCTTGATCCAACTTCCTTTGCAATACTTTTTGTGAAACCAAGAATACCGGCTTTTGATGCGGAATAATTACTTTGCCCTGCATTGCCTGAAACACCGACAACTGAGCTCATATTAATTATAGAGCCTCCTTTTTGCTTCAGCATTGGCTGAATTACTGCCTTCGTCAGATTAAAAACGGATTTAAGATTTACTGCTATTACTGCATCCCACTGCTCTTCGGTCATCCTCATCAATAATGTATCTTTTGTGATACCTGCATTATTTACAAGGATATCAATCTTTATGAAATCTGTTAATATCTCGTTGATAATTTTCTGTGAATCATTAAAACTGGCGACATTAAAAACATATCCTTTTGCTTTTACACCCAGGGCTTCGATTTCTTTTATAGTTGATTTAAATTCGTCATCATCGAAGATGTTTGTAACAGCAATATCCGCTCCTTCCCCGGCAAATTTCAGCGCGATTGCCTTCCCGATTCCTCTTGATGCACCAGTTATAAGGGCGGTTTTTCCTTCAAGCAATTTCATAACATCTTTTTTNNGAAGTGTTTAAGAGTTTAAGGGTTGAGGTTTCATCAACTCAACCTTTCAACCTTTTAACATTTGGCTTCGCCGAGCTCGCACAAAGAGTTGTGCTCGGTTCAACTTTTCAACTAATATGCTCTATAAGATTCAAATCTTGCAGTTGTATAATCGGTTTTATTATGTGCAGTTACAGCCAAACCTACGAACAATTCGTCTGGCATTTTAAACTCAAACTTTGTGTATAACCTCCAGGATTTGTTATCGTTACTAAAATAAGCCTCGAAATTATCTCCTTGACGTTTCAGACGGATATATGTGTCTGGATATGAAACATTGAACTGATTGGCTGCTGTATTCGGATCCGGGTATATAGCCTTCATTTCGCTTCCTTTTTCAAGTCGATACTGAAATTCGCACCCTCCATTATTTTTATTCCTGGCGCTGTTGTCAGGAAACACCTGGTAAAAAACATGCTGGCTGCTATCGCTCAGATCAGCCCTGGTCATGATTCCGGCTTTTGTATACTTATTTGCTGCACTCAGGCTTAAAATCTGAACGCTCAGATCGAAATCACCTTTCAATTTCTCATAGCCGAAATGGAATTCATCATGTTTTCCCCAAATGTCCGATCCGCCAGCTATAATCTCAAGCTGATTATTATTGATTTTATCTGTTCCTTTTTTAGTCGAAGCCCCGATATCAAGATATTTTAAGTCTGAAAACATTATGATTCTGCTCAATGTCGGCTTTTGAGCAGATCCAATCAGGCTGACTCCGGCTAAGATAAAAAAAGTAAATACAATACGGGTAAATTTCTTATTCAATTTCATATTTTTTCTTTTATGATTAAGTTTTTATTAATGATTTATGGGATACTACCTCTGTAATGTTCCATTGTCAGGATTCCCCGGTTCATCGAGAAGCTGAATATAAGTACTCGGTCCTAAATCAGGGTTACTCCATGAAGAGAGTGCCCAAACTACTTTTTTGTCAGGCGTCACTTCAAAAACCTGGACTGTGCCGGCCCATTCTTCTGTTTTATTATTGCCTGCACACCAATTGCTTATAACAGTGTTGCCATTGGCAAGTCTGTTTGCTGTCTGATTATTGAATAATTTGAATGGAACATCGGACTGGGTGAGTTCCCAAACTGTTTCTCCCTTCATATTAACTTCCCGGGTATAGTTTGAATGGTCACCTGATATGAGTGTATTACCATTATGCAATCGTATAGCTGACCATGGCGATTTTGCATTAACCGACCAGATCTCTTTACCATCAAGAGTGTATTCTACTACCTTGTTTTCACTTAAAAGCGGGACCATAATTGTACCATTTTGTGTAATTCTGACATGTCGAAATTGTCCATGCGTATTAATTGTAGTTGTAGGAATTAAAATCTCTTTCAGGATAGTATTAGTAGCTGTGTTGATTATCAATACTTTAGCCGGGTTTGCATTGAGCACAAGAAGAACACTGTCCTTACCAATTGGTTGACACGAATGGGTTTCAGCTCCTTCAGGACAATTAAATACCCATATCAGATTTTTTTCCGGGGTTATGATTCCTGCGCCTGACATGCATGCATAGACAATATTTCCGTTGGAAAGTCTTGTAACATCATCAAACTCCTGAACAGATTGAGATTGTGTTCGCATTGGTATCGAATACTGCCAGACAACTTTTCCATCACGTACAAGGAACATTGATTGCGCTTTTGGTTTACGAAAATCCCATTCACCGGCATATAAAAAAGAATGCTGTTTTAAACCATTTCCGGGATATTTATTGTCTTTGGTTCCACTCTGTGAACTTCCATTAATATGAAGAAGGAGAGAAAAAACCGAAAGTAATATGAAGTTTTTCATTTTAATATTTATATCATTCTGAGCTAAGGTACTTCAATACAGCCTATACATCCTATATAGCCTTCAGTGCCTCTAAAACAGTAATACCAATATCAGCAGGTGACTGAACCACATGGATTCCACATTTTTTCATTATCTCCATTTTAGCAGCGGCAGTGTCGGCTTTTCCTCCTATTATTGCACCAGCATGTCCCATACGCCGACCCTTTGGAGCTGTTTGTCCGGCTA